>DAOVUK010000434.1 GCA_030632625.1 Gammaproteobacteria bacterium | reverse complement strand
TTTTTGTCTTAATGGACTCATTTTTGATTCTCCTCATGAATGAGTTAACAGAGAATCAAAATTATGCATACTTCTTAGGGGATGTCTAAAATGAGAAAATTACTTGAGGATAAGTCAGGAAAATGGAGATAATACTCAGGTATTAGAATCACACTCGGAAAGCTACCGCGATAGCGGTTTTGTTCAATGACCTTTATGTGTAGATCTCATTTATGTGTAGGTTACCTTAACCATTGCTTGTGAAGCGCTTTATAATTACGTTTCTGAACAATTCAACCATCATTAACTTAACATAATTTTATTGATATCCTGAAGTAGAAAGCCACTAATTCAGGAGGTCACAATGAAATTCTCACACCAATCGACTGCCTGGCTACTTGATAGTCAGTTATTTCCTTATATAGAAACGTATAAACAATATTGCATCCAGGGCTCCTGCTCTTCGGAAACCATTAAAGATCATTTGTATTGTTTTGCTCATTTCGCTCATTGGTTAACTCAATCCAACCTCGACATCCGCTATATAAATGAGGAAACAATACATACGTTTATTAATGAATACCTGTCAAATTGTAACAACATAAACCAATCTTACGTTTCAGGTACACATTCAGCACTTCTTCATTTGTTTCACATTCTTAATAATGGAATATCAAACAATCCAGGTGTAGAAAAAACGCCCGTAGATAACGAGCTACAAGACTTTGATGATTATATGAATAATGTCAAAGGACTTGCCAAAAAAACACGCCGCCAATACCTTTGTATAACTGAACGATTACTGACAGAGCAGTTTTCTCACACTCCTGTTGTGATTTCATCGATTAAACCAGAAGATATTCGTCAATTCATAAACAGGCAAAAGCAACTCTATACAAAATCTGGAAACTTTAGTTTGCTCATCTCTGCATTAAGAGGTTATTTTCGTTATCGTATAACGCTTGGCGATCAAGTAAACCATTTAATTGGAGTAGCAAACTATCCGGCTAACTGGCAACTGTCTTCATTACCTGAAACTCTCAGTAATGAAGAAGTAGAGTGCTTACTAAAAGCACTTGATAAACTTGATGGGTCATCACCTCTGAGAACAAAGGCTATTGTCCACTGTGCTTTAGATCTGGGGTTGAGAGGAAGTGAAATTGCCAGACTTGGCCTTGATGATATTAATTGGCAGTCAGGGTCGATCACTCTGAAAAAGACCAAAAGTCGGCGTGAAGACATAATGCCTTTACCTGAAGCAACCGGTTCTGCACTGGCGGACTATCTTCAATTTGAACGCCCAAAAACCATTAATAATCGTGCCGTATTTGTACGTAGTATTCCATCACGGGAGCAACCCGTTACCTATTATTTTATTCGCTATACAATATGCCGGGCTTATGCCCGTGCTGGGTTGCCATACACTCGAGTTCACTTATTAAGACACACGATGGCCAGTCGCTTGCTTGAAAAAGGCAGTTCCCTCAAAGAGGTTGCAGATGTTCTTCGGCACCGTTCGCTGAATACCACGATGATTTATGCCAAGCTTGATAGCAAAAACCTGGTTGAAGTCGCATTACCTTGGCCTGGGAGTACATCATGAAAACACACATCACAATGCAGACGCATGCTGAAAATTATCTGAATGAACGACGTGGTTTAGGATTTATTTTAAGATCACCAGGCCAATCAATCAATGAGTTTGCTCATTATGTCGATACCTTCAATTGCAAAAGGCCTCTGACCATTGAGGTTATGATAGATTGGGCAAAACAGGACAAAGGGAAAAGTAATGATCCTTTAACCTGGGGTAGAAGATTACAAAAATTACGGCCCTTTGCCCATTATCTCCAGCAGTTTGAACCGAGAACAGAGATACCCGGTAAGTCTGTATTTGGCAGTATTAATCGTAGATTAACTCCTCATATTTATACTGAAAATGAGATTAAAGATTTACTGACTGCAGCACATCATCTCAACCCCACAGGTGGTTTACGTAGTGCGACTTATGAAACCCTATTTGGCCTTATCTCATCAACAGGTCTGCGCATATCAGAAGCAGTACATTTATTAAATAATGATGTTGATTTAAAACATGGCATGCTCACCATACGACAAACTAAATTTGCTAAATCACGTTATGTTCCATTGCATCAAACGGCAACTGAAGCACTAAGAAAGTATTACTTACTGCGTAATTCATATATTCATACATCCGGCGAAGCACCATTCTTTATTGGTTCTGGAGGCACTCATCTGGGGCAGCAATTAAGTTTAGGAGCTGTTCGTAAAACATTCGCTAACTTGCGCAATCAATTACATTGGATAAACCGTGGAAGCCATCATGCCCCAAGGATCCACGATTTGAGACACACGTTTGTTGTTCACCGAATATTACTTTGGCATGCTCAGGATGATGTAAATATTGACCAGAAGATGTTATCACTGGCAACTTATATCGGGCATTCAATGGTAACAAATACATACTGGTATCTTACTGGTGTGCCGGAACTGATGGCAGTAGCTGGCAAAAAGTTTGAATTGTTTACACAAGAACAGGAGAATAGTTATGTCTGATAAAAACACTCTTCATGCGTTATCATTTGCAACATTGGTTCAGTTGTTTTTTACTGAATATCTTGTATCACAACGTGCCATGAGTCCGTGCACTATTGCGTCATATCGAGACTCCATGATGTTGTTTCTGGGATTTTCACAATCACACCTTGGAATGCCTCCAACAAAATTAAACCTGGGGGATATTAATCCAGATTTAATTCTGGAATTTCTAAACCATCTGGAACAAGAGCGACACAATGCAGTTCGCACTCGTAATCTGAGATTGGCTGCCTTGCGTGCATTTTTAAACTTTGCAGGACGACGAGATGTGTCTTACCTTCAAGATGTTGAACAGGCTCTGGGTGTTCCTATGAAACGCTTTGAAGCACCCATGCTTGATTATTTATCTCGTGAGGAAATGGTTGCAGTACTGGGAGAGCCAGGAGAAACCTGGACTTCAAAGCGTGATCATTTGCTGTTGAACATGCTCTACAATACAGGATCCCGTGTTTCTGAAATCATCAAAATAAGAGTAGGTGATGTTATTTTAGATGGGGCCACCTTTGTTCATTTACACGGCAAGGGACGCAAAGAGCGTTCAATGCCTTTATGGAAGAGTACGGCTCAGGAAATTCGGGGTTGGTTACAACAGAATCCATTGTTAGTCTCTGATTCAGCATTATTGCCTAATCGATATGGTCATGCAATGACACGATTTAATGTCACCCAACGACTTAAAATTGCGGTTGATAAAGCAAGTAAGACGTACAAAGAACTC
>DAOVUK010000223.1 GCA_030632625.1 Gammaproteobacteria bacterium | reverse complement strand
TTTTATACTACTTGTGTGATTAGCGGATGCCATATAATAGTTTCCTCTTGTGATAGACCTTAGCCTGCCCAGACTGACAATAGAATTTATTGGTAACGTCACAAATAAGAGCAATGCAAGATAATTCATATAAATATTTGAGAACAGTGTTAAAGAAAACTGATCTGGTCACAATGAAAAATGTCACCTGGGATTAAACAAGACAGGAAAATGGGAGGTTTGTCACATTATTTAGAACAGAAATAAAACTAAATGTTATGCGCTTCACAAATTTATTGCTAAACAATAATCACTTAAACCAGGTAGGGATTAAATAAGGCATAAGAGTCTGGCATCAACTCTCACTAAGTTTTTTCAACTCATCAATATCAAGCACCAGGAAACCATTTTTGGTAATGGTGATGAGTTTACTTTCTTCCAGTTGTTTTAAACTTCTTATTAATGTTCTCTGTGTAATCCCTAACATTTCAGACAGTTCAATTCGGGAAAGTGAATTATGCAGCAAAGAACTTTCCAACTGGTATTCAAGATGTGTTTCGTATAGAAAATAGATATAGGAAGCAACACGTGCCAATGCATTTTTCTGCCCAAGGTTTGCAATGTGACGAATATAAGAATTTATATTTCGTGACATAAAACGCATCATAGCAGTTGCAATTTCATGTTTTTTATTTAAATGTTTTAAAAATTCATTACGGTTTATATAACAGGTGCTGACATCAGTAAGAGCTTCAGCAGAACTGCCATGATGCTCCAGAAAAAGATCATCACAGGCAATAAGATCACCTGAAATATGTACTAACTTATGAATTTGATGTTTACCACTATGCATGGATTGATAGATTTTAACTTCACCGGATAACAAAATATATAAATTTTTACAGCTATTTCCTTCTTTATAGAGCATTTCTTTGCTGGTGAAATTTTTGAGTTTAAGGAAAGGCTGTAAATCCTTTTTGGCAGTAACATCCAGATCCCTAAAAAAATGAGAGGTATCCATTATACAGGTCTGACAGCGGATACTTTCAGGTTTATCCATGCAGGGACCAGCAACCCTTGATTCTACTATTTTATAATTGTTGCCCTTTATCTTCATCTCGACACACTTTATTCTACAGACTCACCATAGCTAAATTTTACTACAAAAAGATTAAATAATCTAAGGAATAACACCTTCTCTTTTATTAAAGAAAATAATTATTCAGTTAACCACTCTATTTAATAAGGTTATTTTATCTATTCAAAATTAGTGATTATAATCCTAAATTAATCAGTTGAATCGTAGCGAGAGCGATCAAGGTGCTGAAGATTCATGGCTTTACAAGTTATTTTGGCTTTATTCGTAGTCACCCTACGGGTGAAGTCAAAATGTTTTGCAAAGTCATGAAGGTTCAGTGCATTGGACGCTCGCAGTAGATTCAACTGATTTATTTAGGATAATGGAAGAACAGTGGGATAATATTCAATCGGCTAACATCAAACGCAACTAAATAACTGTTCCAAAAAGGTGTACAAAAGAGTATAGAGAATAGTGGACACTATTTGGGAACAGTTATTTAGAACTTGCCTGCCTGCTTAAGAATAATTTCTTAATCTGGTTTCAAATACAGCACCACAGTCAAGAAAATGTACATCAGCATCTAATTGCAGCTCGACTTTTATCTTATATAATCCCAGCCCCTGCCCTCCGGTATAGGCAATATTGTGTTTGACTTCACTTTTCTCTTTTTCAATATAACGTCTGACAAGCCAGTCAACAAATTGGGATATAAAGTCATCACCGTATTCCTGTCCGGTAAACGATTTTTTGGGTTTTAAAAAATTTTCCCCATAACCATTATCAACCAAAGCAAGAACTGTTAGTTCTCTCACCTGGTCAACAAACAGTATGATCTTGATACCTGGAAACATAGTTAAGTATTTTTTCTGTAGAAATGCAGCATGAGAGAAGCTGTCAATGGCATTTTGATAAGCATCTTTGACGACACTTTTTATGATTATTGCATCACCCGCTATGGTACTAAGTGAGGTTACCAGTTCATCATAAACCTGCGGCATAACCACTGCATCAGAAAGCGCATCACTTTGTTCCTGCTTACTTAAGGTGTGCCATTTACTAAATACAGGATCATTAAAAATGAGTGAAAACTGGCCTAGGATTGAGATATCATCATAATGCAGGTTGTTTTCCTGCAAGTACATTTTGAACACATGATCAAGCTCATGCAGCGTGATGTTTTTTTTTGCTTTATGCTCATCAATCAGAAAATCTTCCGGCTGATAAATCACTGGACCGTCTTTAAAAGCCCTTTGTGGTATGAGTGCTTCAGACTTATCTAACATCTTGGTTCCCTCCTCTGGATCAGTTTACAAACCAGCAGCATCCTGACTGCTAATCAATTTAGTAGAAATTTTTATATAATCCTGGCCAAATCCCAACTTTTCATATCGTTACTTATAAAATAGGCGGTGAAAACTCATACTTTATAATAACTCTATTTTTTTCTGAGAAACGTGAACCTGTTTCACGTTCCTGAATAAATTTTCACCCTTCTTTTGCTGTTTGTAATTTGCTTTATGCATTCCTGATTACCCACAAGTCTCAGCCAATGCACAGCTTAATTCTGGGTTGTAGGCCAATGAGTGCATGAATTTACCGGCTTTTTTAATGGGTGTCTCTATTCAGTCTTTCTGAGCCAGACGATTCTTTTTAAATTCACTCATAATTCAATTCTTCCTTTTAATGAGGCGCATAATAATGACTGGCACTGCTTTGACAGAGGTTTAATGTAAATCAGTTTGGGACTGCTGGTATAAGTTTTACCGGGTTGTGCTAAACCTCTTCCAGTAGTTTCACCTAAAAGTTCCCATCCAGCCGCTTGGTAACAAATCCCCGAAAAATAGGCTGGATCGACAAAGGTTTCTAATAAGAGAGGACTAAATCCCCAACGTTCATTCCAATCCCTGGCCATGCGACGGGCCAATTGACCTAAAACATGGCTGGCTAAGTGAGGGACTTTAACCCAGGGGAAAATGAGATAGCGTGAATTATTCACTATCCAGGATAAGTTGGCTTTGCGTTGCTCAGGCTTCCAGCCAATCCAGCGATCCCGTGGTGCTAAAGCCCGTGAGGCACCTGATAACATAATACAGCCAAGGTACTGGTCGTTTGTACGGACAAAATAACGGATAGCATAACCAAAGGGATGTTTATATCCCAGAGGATGGTATCGTTCAATATATTCATTCCACAGATGCCGTTCTTTATCACTTGTCACGGGTTCAACAGAAACAGGACTGATCGCTTTGAGTGAAACTTCCAAAATTTCAGGTGCATCAGTTTGTGAGGTTTTTACTGGTGGGGGGCGACTGACTGCGCCTTTGCAACGTGTAGGAGGTAACTGGAGTAATCCCTGTTCTTCCATTTGGATAAGTAATTCTTTGCAGGCTCTTCTTTTGGGGAGTCCTGATGAGGTCAGCCACTCCAGATGTTCACAGACTGTTTCAATTAATTCTGATTGTGATAATTTTGGGAATAACTTGAAAGTCTGCTGGATTAAATGAACATCCTGACTGCCAAAGGCACGATCTCCGTGTTTAAAAAAGAGTTCTTCTGAATCCGTCATAAACAATCCAAATTAAATTAATTCAGATTCAGTCTATCAAAGAAATTTTGTTGGGCCTACCGTTTTTTGCGAAATAATTTTTTTAGATTGGCTTGTAAGCTATACTATACCTACCTCTAATTTGATGTGCTTCAGCACTGTGAAATATCAATTTCATCTGGCACAAATGATTTTTACTTTAAGTCTTTTATGCTTTAGCACCGTATCACCACTCTCAATCTTGAATTTGACAATTTTAAGATGACATATTAAAATTGCAATTATGTGGATTGATAGAGAAATTTCTCAATATATTAGTAATATGGATGATGAGCTTGTGCAGATCATCATTGGGCCCAGGCAATGTGGTAAAAGCACATTGCTATGGCATATGAGTCCTGATTTTCAAGAAGTCACATTTGATGATCTTCAACTACGTACACTGGCTCAAAACGACCCGTCATTATTCCTTTCCAACTATGAACTCCCATTAATTATTGATGAGGTGCAATATGCTCCACATATCTTCCCTGAGATTAAATTGCACATTGATCACCTGAAAAGAGAACGCCTTAAAAATCCTGAAAAAAAGCTCACAGTCCTATTCAGACTGACAGGATCCAATCAAATTTTAATGGATAAAAATGTTAAGGAATCTTTAGTTGGCAGGGCTGGCTTTTATTATCTTAATACTCTGACAATCTCTGAAATTTTATCGGCAAATCAATCCGTCACCTGCATGGAAATTTTATTTAAAGGCGGCTGGCCTGAACTTTATATTTCTGACATTCCTACGGTCAAATATTTAAATGATTATGTTAGAAACTATATTGAAAAAGACATTGTCTTAAGCGCAGGAATTAGTAAACAGGCTGAATTTCATACTGTACTGGGTTTATTGGCAGCAAGAACTGCGGAGATATTAAATTACTCTGATATCGCAAAAGACAGCGGTGTTAAATCTGTCACAATAAAAGAATGGGTCTCATTACTTGAACGTTCACAGTTGCTTTATTTATTACAACCCTATGCCAGCAACTTAAATAAACGATTAATTAAATCGCCTAAAATTCATTTTTTAGATACAGGAATTGCCTGTCGTTTACAGGGCTGGTCTGAAATTGAACCCTTGTCTCGCTCACCTCAAATAGGTCATTTATTTGAAACACTTGTTTTGGCAGAAATAGTCAAATTCATTCAGAATCACGGTAAAACCTGGCAAATCTTTTACTGGCGGACCCGTACAGGCGATGAAATTGATTTTTTAATAAAAACAGAGGCTGATAAAATGATCGCATTGGATGCAAAGCTTGGTATCCATTCCGTATCAGCCATTTCATTACCGTCTTCTTTCAAAAAGGAATTTCCAGCATCAACCCTATTTTATCTTGTGTCCATTGGCGGTAAAAGACAAAAACTCAGTGCTTTTTGTGAACAAATTCCAATTACAGAACTCACTTCTTTTTTATTAGAACTCTAAAATTATAAATAAGATGACCTTTGAGACGACAAAAGAAGACAAAAGTAAGACAAAAGAAGACATCCAATAATCAATTACAAAATTCAATCGGCCAGACATAATAATATTATCATTTTCATTTGCTATTAAAATAATGCCATCATTTTATTAAAAAAAGAGAATTGATTCAGTTTTCAGGATAATAATAGTCTTTCAGGCAGAAGACATTCTGCAGCTTGACTGCATGACAGATGAGTGCTTATGTTTTATCAGACAGGAATGGGCACAGTGGAGCGAAACAAACGTCGGCATAATGACAGACCTTTTGTCCATTGCTTATGATGTTGCTCACAGGTGGCTTTCAGCTGTTGTTCTGAGCCGATAAACGTGTGAAACTTTGATTTAAAACTGGTGACCGTTTCCAGCCAGGTAGCTTCATCCAATCCCAGCTGATGTAGAATTTTAGGGGTGCTTTTAGGAACGAAGCCTTTCTTTTCAGGGTGTACACAGCGACCCGTCCAGTCGGTCAGTTCCAGATAATCAATGAGTGAGAAAGGAATGCCTGTTGCCTGTGCTTTACTGCCTATAAAATCAGACAGTTTGACTGCACTCTGCACCGGCTGTCGTTTTATTTGTTCAATGCGCTGCTTTATGGAGGTAAATTCAGAGTCTTCAAGCGATTCACACAAAGCAGCTCTTACTGGATTTAAATCAACATAAGCCATGCAGGCAAGAACTGCCTGCTCATTAAGCAACGCCTGACTTTTGAAACGCCCCTCCCAGAATCGACCCGTGCATTTATCTTCTGCATTGGCCTGGCGAGCAATTGGTTCATTCAGGCAACGCATAAACCAGCTTAAATCGGATAAGCGCTCTCGCCATTGGATAATAACTTGCTGTGCCTGTCGCTGCTGTGCCGGAGTATCACATTGCCCTGTCTGGTAACGTTCAACGAGAACGGGCAATGAAAAAAGTTTTTTCCAGCGCTCAATGACCTGCTCTTCACTCCAATTTTCTGCCTGGACTTGTTGTAATCGAAGTACGGTATGTACGTGGTTAGACAT
>DAOVUK010000021.1 GCA_030632625.1 Gammaproteobacteria bacterium | reverse complement strand
GAGTTTGGTGAGTTCTTCGGAAGATTGCTGCAGTTGTTTTTGTGCGTCGAGATGCTGTGCCTGCAGCTCATAATGTCGAATGGCGTATTCAATGTCACTGGTCATTTCCTCTAATAAATTAACAATATCATCGCTAAAATAATCGATCTGATCAGAATAAACAGAAAAAATACTAATAAGCTGATGATTTCTGCAGATAGGAAATGAAGCGGCTGCCCGGATATCTGCCTGCTGTGCATAGCTACTTGAAAATTGGGTACTGGGATCATTGAGATAATCATTAACGATGACTATTTTTTGTTGGTGAAAAGCGCTATTAACCGGGCCGGCGCTATGAGGTAAATCCGGGTCGAGAGAAAAATTTATTTCGTTCAGACAGTCTTTTGTTTCTCCTGCGCTGGCAACTGGTTTCAGCTCATTTATCCCGCTATCAACAATACCGACCCAGGCAAGAATAAGGTGCTTCTGACTGATTGCGATGCGACATATCTTGTCAAAAAGTTTATCTGTTGAGTCCAGCTGCACAATACTTTTATTGGTCTGGCTTAAGGCATAATAAAGAGATTGCTGCTTCAGCAGATCCTGCTCCCGTTGGGCGATAGTTTGCGCCATGTGATTAAATGCCACACCCATAGCGGTGAGTTCATCATGACCGGAGAGCTTAATTTGAGTGTCATATGCTCCGCAAGCCAGTTTTTCTGAACCGAGCTGCAGAGTTTTTACTCTGGCTATTACCGTGCGATTCAATAGTAAGGCAATTAAAGCAAAAGAGAGAAGCAAGCCCAGTAAAAGGACAATGAAATTACGTATCAATAATTCAGTGGTTTTTTGCTGGATAATTTTTGCGGGTAATTTAATGCTCATTAAGCCGCGTAAGTCACCAATTTTATAATTATAAGCGGTGTCATATCGTTGCTGAATACTTTTGGGTGCGTCTTCTTTGCCGCCATGACACTTCAGACAATGCGGCTTAATCAGAATCGGCTGGCTGAAATGATAATAATCTTCACCGGATTGATTGGTGTAAGGAATAAAACGTTCAGTGATATCATCATTTTGACGAAA
Source organism: Gammaproteobacteria bacterium (assembly GCA_030632625.1). Lineage (GTDB taxonomy): Bacteria > Pseudomonadota > Gammaproteobacteria > GRL18 > GRL18 > GRL18. The sequence goes on along the minus strand of DAOVUK010000021.1, from coordinate 13,510 downwards.
AAACTGCATCGCTTCAAGTTCGACTGCATCAGCCTGGTTGTCGGGATTTCTGGGCTGATCGGAGACATTATTAAAGCTGAGGCCGTTATCAATCCATTGAGTAAAATCATGGGAGATGCGGTTAATCGCATGGGCAGGTAAAAATTCAATGGTTTGATCATTAATGGGAATATTGTGAGTAAGAAAAATTTTCTGGTAGACGCCGCGATAGGACATCAGCATGCCGCGAATAGTGCGTGCATTTTCCTTGATGCCGGCGATGACATCAGATTTGATCTGACGCTGACCAATATAGGTATTTACAGTAAAATGTATGAGGAAAATAATTGCAGTGGTGACAAAAACTTTTGTTTGCAGACGCATATCTTATATAGCCCTGGTAGGGATTACCTTACATTATAAAAAAGTATAGGTAAGGTTCTGAATAAAATCCAATTTTTGCAGGAGCTGCTGAATATGGTTAACTGTTTTTGTAAATACAAAGATAGGCGGTATCGGTATCCATTTTGACATCAAAGGATTGATTGGCTTCGACCCGAAATGTTTCACCGCTTTTATAGCTCTGCCAGTCATTGCTGCCGGGCAATTTGACCTGCATCTGACCACTGGTGACAGTCATTAATTCAATGCTTGATGTTGCAAAAGTATACTCACCTGCAGCCATAACACCTGCAGTGGCATCACCGTCAACGCTGTTAAAGGCAATTGACTTAACTTTGCCGTCAAAATATTCATTTACTTTAAACATAACAACTCCTGGGTTTTCTAGGTTTAAGGTTTAACGGGCAGCCCGGCTTGTTTCCAGCCAAAAAAGCCTGCGGAATAATTTTTCACATTGGTATAGCCCATATTTTGCAGCGTCTCAGCAGCTAAAGGGCTTCTCAGGCCGCCGCCGCAATAAATCACAATAGGAATGTCCTTACTTAAAGCAACTCGCTGCACTCGAAATTCCAGCCAGCCTCTGGGAATATTAACATTTTGCTGGGCATCAATTTTGCCATCCATATTTTGAATCTCGGTAGCAGTGCGAATATCAATCAGCACCATATCAAGCTCTTCATCAAGCATTTTTTTTACTTCAGCAGTGCTGATTAGGGTGGTCTTCTTTTCGGCTTCAGTCTGTAACTGAGAACCTGCAGGCACCCCTGCAACTTCTGCCTGTACTGTTGTACCGAGAAAGGCGAGGGATAGAGTCAGGAGACAGGCAAGGGAGAGAGATTTCTTCATAACTTATATTCCTTATGATGTGTCACCAGGACAGGTTCCTGAGTGTGACGGGTTGTTGGTTGTCCAGAATAGCTTCCGGAGTGTAGAATGAGCTAGATTTTACTCTATCTGAAAGTGCTTTAAAATTGAAATACGCTAATTTAACAATTTTTGTTACTTAGATGTGCTTATTTTTAACGAGCTTAAATATGCTGAATTTTTTAAAATTGAAAAACATCATACCCTCAAAGATGTCATTTAAAGAGAGTGCCTTTGGCTGGGATGGTTTATCAACCTTTATTTTCTCCAATATTTTATTATTGGCGACATTGGGTCTGGCTTTTTTCTGGTTGTTCTGGCAAACACTAAAAACAGCTCTGTTCTCAAGGATAGAGGCAAAAAAAGAGGCAGATAAAGAGCTTGTAAAAAGGCAGACCCTCTTAATTGCCGGGCTGTGTCTGGAAAATAATCAGCCTACAGATGAGTTTAAAAGCAGACTAAACCGGGCACTTCTTTTGCTTAAAAAGAGCATGGTTCAGGAAAGCAGAGCCCGGACAACGGCACAAGAACAAATACAGATTATTATTTTAGGTGGCTTTACCGGGAATAACCGGATTTCTGAGGCACGTGCGGGTGCAGATTATCTGATAGCCCGGGGTATTGATGCTGAGCTGATCGTTATTGAAGAGCAATCAAGACATACCCTGGAAAATATGCAGCATGCCCGTGCATTACTAATGAACAAGTCAGTGAATCAGCGATTCAAGCAACTATCAGCACCAGTGATTATAAGCAGTCGTTATCATCTCTATCGAGTGCTTACCCTGGCCAGAGGTCTGCAAATGACATTACAGCCTGTTGCCGCAGAAGATCGGTTTACTTTATCGATTATCAGTTTGCTGCGTCTGCTCAAAGAAGCTTACTATCTGCACTGGTACTGGAGTGGTAAACTATGGGTTTTTATCACTGCCAATAAAAAAAGCCGGGCCAGAATTACTTAGGTGTATTGAGACATGAAAAACTTATATCAGGAAGCAAAAAATTGTTTTTTAACCGTTGATGCGGATGAAAAATTAGAATTGAGTCTGGAAATTGCCGGTGCCTGGGATGGTGGTTTGCTGGAATGGCAGGATGGCGACTCTTTATTGCATGAACCGCCTTTACAACTCAATCAACCCGGTCGGCAGGATAAACCCGTTCTGGTGGCAGTCAGCAAGTTAAAAAACCGAGGCTTTAAGTCTGTTCAGCAAAGAGCATCACTGATTCATGCGCTGGTTCATATAGAAATGACTGCTGTTAACCTGGCATGGGACAGTGTTTATCGCTATCGTCACTTGCCCAAAGAATACTATGATGACTGGGTTCAGACCGCCAGAGAAGAAACACAGCATTTCTATTTACTGCGTCAGAGCCTCAGGGATATGGGCTATGATTATGGGGACTTTCCAGCACATAATGAATTATGGCAGATGGCGGTTAATACTGCAGATGATCTGATGGCGCGTATGGCTATAGTGCATCGGGTACTGGAAGCCCGGGCTCTGGATGTAGTGCCTTTCTCGGTCGATAAATTTCGCAGCATTGGTGACAGCAAGACGGCAGATGCTCTGGTCATTATCGCCAATGATGAAATTGGTCATGTTAATTCAGGCGCTCGCTGGTTTCGCTATCGATGTGAACAGGAGCAGCTTGATCCGCATAAAATGTTTTTTACCCTGATAAAAAAATACCTTAAATCAACCCCCAGAGGACCGTTTAACCGGGAAGCCCGAATGAAAGCCGGCTTCAGCCTGGCAGAAATGCAGGAGCTGGAACGTCTGGATGCTGAGTATAAGCAGCAGCGTAAGAGAAGGTAAGTATGTTGTTAAGTTGTTAAGTTTATATGTTTAACTTACCAACTTACCAACTTACCAACCTGCTTACTAACATATTCACCTGTTTTGTTCTAGACTTTAAATCAGTTGCTAAAAACAGGAATAAAGACCATTGGAACACCCTAAAAAAAGAATACGAATTGGTGATTTGCTGGTTGATCACAAACTGATCTCAGAGGGACAGTTAAGTGCCGCACTCGCCGATCAGAAAACATCAGGCCGAAAACTGGGTCAGGTACTAATTGAAAATGCTTATATTACTGAAGAAAAATTCCTCGACTTTCTATCCCGTCAGCTCAATGTCCCCTTTATTGACTTAAAACAGTATAAGTACCAGAAAGAAGTCGTGCGTCTGCTGCCGGAAACATTAGCCCGACGTTATCGGGCGATTGTTCTGGCGGATAGAAAAACCGGACTGCTGGTCGGCATGGCTGACCCTTCTGATATTTTTGCCTACGATGATATTCATAAAATCCTTAAACGCCCCATGAGTCTGGCGTTGATCCGGGAACAGGATTTATTAACTGCGATGGATACGGTTTATCGCCGGGAAGATGAAATCAGTTCTCTGGCTGAAGAACTGGATGAAGAATTGTCAGAAACTGATATTGATCTGGACCAGTTAGCACAAAGTGATGATGTTGAAAATGCCCCGGTGGTTCGGCTGCTGCAAACTATTTTTGAAGATGCCATGCAGGTGAAAGCGTCGGATATTCATATTGAGCCGGATGAAAAAGTATTGCGTATCCGTATGCGTATTGATGGTGTGCTCAATGAGCAGGTAATGAATGAAAAACGCATTGTCGCTGCGCTTGTTTCACGTTTGAAACTAATGTCCGGTCTGAATATTTCTGAAAAACGACTGCCTCAGGATGGTCGTTTTCATATTAAAATTAAAAATCACTCCATTGATGTACGTCTTTCCACCATGCCCACACAACATGGTGAATCCGTGGTGATGCGTTTACTGGATCAAAGTGAGGGCATGCTGAATCTCGATGATATAGGCATGAATGACGCAGTATTAAAGCGCTTTAGAAAATCAATTCATCGTCCTCATGGTCTGGTGCTGCTGACTGGCCCCACAGGTAGCGGTAAGACGACCACCCTGTATGCCGCACTGAGTGAACTAAATAATAGTGAAAAGAAAATTATCACTGTCGAAGATCCGGTGGAATATCGACTGGAGCGGATCAGCCAGGTGCAGGTTAATACTAAAATTGGTCTGACCTTTTCCAATGTACTCCGATCGGCCCTGCGTCAGGATCCGGATATTATTTTAATTGGTGAAATGCGTGACCCTGAAACAGCCGATATTGCTGTTCGATCGGCAATGACCGGACATATGGTGCTGTCAACACTGCATACCAATGATGCGGTGAGTACCGTTTATCGTTTGCAGGATATGGGCATAGAAGGCTATTTAATTGCCACATCATTACAGGCTATTGTGGCACAACGTCTGGTTAGAAAAATATGTGCTAATTGTAAAACAGAGCATCAGCTGGATGAGCATGAAATGAGCTGGCTGCAGGGTGCTGTGGGTATCATGCCTGAGACCAATCAATTTTTTCAGGGCAGTGGTTGTCATCTTTGCAATAATACCGGCTATAAAGGCCGCAAAGGGGTTCATGAAATTCTGGAAATTAATGAACAGCTGGCGGATGCCTTTCGCAGCGGTGATGCCGGTGATTTTGTAAAAAAAGCACGGGTAGCACCCGGTTATAAACCCTTAGTGACCAGTGCGCTGGAATTAGCCGTTCAGGGAGTGATTTCAATTGATGAAGTCTTAAGACTGGCCGGTACCATCGAAGAACACGATTAGGAATAGGTTAATAAGTTAATAAGTTTGTATGTTGGTCAGTTTATTTGCACAACATACAAACATACAAACATAACAACTTAAAACAATGGCAAGATATTTTTACAAAGGTCGCACGGCTCGTGGTGAAGCGGTTGAAAATACCGTGGAGGCTAACTCAGAGGATGCCCTGGCGACACAATTATTTAATAGCGGCATCACACCGATTGAAATCACTATTGCTGTGGCTGCCCCCAAAACAATGAGTATTGGCCGCAGATTAGGTCTGGGCAAGCCGAAAATAGAAGAGTTGATACTCTTTGCCAAACAAATGAGCACCTTATTTAAAGCCGGTATACCGATTATCCGGGCCATGAACAGTCTGGCTCAAACCACCCATAATGAATATCTTAAAGAAATTTTAGAACACAGCATTAAACAACTGGAAGCAGGGCAGCCTTTATCGACTGGTCTGGGCAAGTATCCGGAAGTTTTCCCGGCAGTGTTTCTGAGCGTGATGAAAGTGGGAGAGAGTACCGGGCGTCTGGACGATGCCTTTGAACAGTTATCCTTTTATCTGGAACGGGATAAAATGATTAAGGACAAAATCAAAGAAGCCACCCGATATCCCACCTTTGTGCTGGTGTTTCTGGCTGCTGCATTCGTGGCTTTGAACATCTTTGTGATCCCCAAATTTGCCGGGGTGTTTTCTAAAATGCATCTTGAATTGCCGATTTATACCAAGATGCTGCTGGCCACTTCTGATCTGTTTGTTAATTACTGGCCCTGGATGCTGGCAGCAGCTGCCGGGTTGGTGTTGGGCTTCAGACAATATATCAGCACCGAGGCAGGCCGCTTTATATTGGATAAAGCCAAATTTAAAATACCCTATATTGGCGAAATTATTCGCAAGGCGACACTGGCCAGATTTTGTCGGGCTTTTGCTTTGACCCAGAGAGCGGGAGTGCCTTTAGTGCAGGCCTTGAACCTGGTAGGCAATGCGGTGGGCAATCTTTTTGTTGCCGACCGGGTATACAGTATGAGAAGTGGTGTCGAGCGGGGTGATAATCTGACCAATACGGCCACGGCAACTGGAATGTTCACCCCGCTGGTGCTGCAAATGATTGCCGTGGGTGAAGAAACGGGTCAGGTGGATGATATGCTGATAAAAGTGGCTGAATTTTATGAAGATGAAGTCAATTATGAGATCAAGTTTTTAAGTGCACAAATAGAACCGGCTCTGATTCTGGCCATTGCCGTTATGGTTTTGATTATGGCTTTAGGTATTTTTATGCCGATGTGGGACCTGATGGGGAAAGTGAAATAATATTGTTTTATTTCAATAATATGGCTCATTTTATTAAAAAATACATCAATATTATGGTTTTTTGAAAATAGACTGCTATAGTTTTCAATATAAAGTTATTTAATCACTGGACGCTAACCATTAATAGTTAGATATAAGAAAAAATAAAGAGGTCGTTTTAAATGAATAAGATACAGTCAAGTGCCGGTTTTACTCTGGTGGAATTAATTACCGTAATCCTGATTTTAGGCATTCTGGCAGCGACGGCCTTGCCTAAATTTATGGATGTGACTGAGCAGGCTCATGATGCCGCAATTGACGGTGCTACCGGTGGCATGGGTTCAGCCGTTGCTCTGGTTCATGCGCAATGGATTGCTAATGGCATTACAGGTCAGGATACTGATGGTGTGAATGGCTTTGGTAATGATGATGTGAATGTTAATGCCGAGGGCTGGCCGGTCAGTACGACTCCTGGCAGCTCTACTCTTGCGTGTGAACAAGTCTGGTTAGGTCTGATGCAAAATCCACCTTCCATAGCAACTACCGGTACAACCACTGATTATACGTCTACAGGTGCTGGAGTGCTTTGTACCTATAGGTATAATCCAAATGGTGCCACTGATGATATAACCTATGACTCTGGCAATGGTGATGTCGGCAACACTTTGTAATCTTCCCCTGCTTTATTTCATTCCCGTGCGTTAGTCTCTGCACAGGAATGTATAAGCTCTGAATTAATACTAATCTATGTCAAATAAACAGACGCTTTTTGGTCTGTGGTTATTCCTGCTGATAACTACCGTTTTAATTTACTCTCCGGGCCTGAACGGCAGCTTCGAATTTGATGATATTGCCAATATCATTGTTAATAAATCACTGCATGCCGACGAATTTTCTTTGCAGACATTAAAAGATATTGCGCTGTCCCGCAGTAATAATAGCGGCAGTGGCCGCCCCATCAGTTTTCTCAGTTTTGCTGCAAACATCAATACCACAGGTTTAAATCCCTATTATTTTAAATTAACCAATCTGGTGATCCATTTATTAAATGCTTTTCTGGTATTTAGTTTTATTCGTTTATTATTGAACCATGGACAGCTGACAAAAAACAGACTGGAAAATAATCAGATTATTTATCTGGCACTGGGCGTCAGTGCCCTTTGGCTGATCCACCCCATTCAATTAACCAGTGTTCTGTACATCGTGCAGCGAATGACCAGTCTATCAGCACTGTTCCTGCTGCTGACATTTATTGTCTATATCAAGGGCAGGGAGCGATCATTAAAGCCTTTATTAAACCCTTCATTAAATACTTCATTAAACAAATACACAGGCATTCCGCTTACTTTATCAGCCGTTTCCGCGCTCACTGTACTGGCTGTATTAAGCAAAGAAAATGGCGCTCTGGCACCACTTTTTCTATTGATAATTGAAGCTTTCAGCTTTAAATTTAAAACCAGAAATCGTCTGGATTTTATATTGCTGCTGGGCTTCTTTGTTATAACCATTGCTTTATTGTTATATTTTATTATACCCGGACAACCGCTGTCACGCTGGTCAGTCATGGTGCCGGGCAGACATTTTTCATTGTCAGAAAGGCTCTATACAGAAATAACCATTCTCTGGCTGTATCTTTCATTGATTCTGACACCCGTGAGCGAACATTTTTCCATTTATCATGATTACTGGCCGCTGTCCCGTTCTTTACTGGAGCCGCTGAGTACCCTGATTTCATTATTTGCCTTATTGGGCTGTTTATTCCTGGGAGTGGTTTTCCGGTACAAATATCCATTTTTCTTATTTGCAGTGCTGTGGTTTCTTGCCGGGCATTTAATGGAATCAAGCTTTATTACCCTGGAACTGGTGCATGAGCATCGAAATTATTTACCTTCACTGGGCATTCTTTTCTGCCTGGTATTATTTTTATATCAAATAAAAAACAGAAAAATATTTATTGTTATTTTATTGCTGATATTTTCAGTTTTTTCCTGGACTACCTATGTGCGCAGTGTGCAGTGGTCCAGTGAGATGAGACATGCCATTGCTGAAGTAAAAAATCATCCTGAATCAGCACGGGCAAATTATCAACTGGGTCGGGTTATGTATTATGTGTATAAAAAAAGACGCCTGGAAGCCTCTTATTTTAGTGCCAGTCAGTTCTTTAAAAATGCCATTGGCTTATCACAATATAATCTAAATGCCTATATTGGCCATTTTATTCTGGATGGCGAGGCAAACAAAGGTCTTAATAAGACGCTCTATCACAACTTTATAACTCGACTTGAGTCCGCACCGATTCGCAGCCCGTCATTGGCTTACTTTGAAACGCTGAGCAAATGCCAGATGCAAGGCCGCTGCCCCTTTTCGCATGATGAGTTTATGCAAATGTTCAGAGCAATGAATAATAATAAACAAATGTCAGCCCGGCTGAGAAGTGAACTGCAGCGGGTATTTTTTGATTATATGAAGTGGTATCAGGACAAACAGAGTGTTAACGCTGAACGCTAATAATCCACCCGAGTATCTTCTTTGTGTACAACATCTTTTTCATTTACTGCTAGAATTAAAGCATCACATAAAATGGCTTAATCTGGATGCAATCTGAGTGCTTAGGACATAATCGCGGCTTTACGCTGCTGGAACTGATTATAGTTATCGTTATTTTAGGGATACTGTCAGTCGTTGGTGCAGCAAAGTTTTTTAATCAGTCTTCGTTTGAAAGTACACAATACCATCAGCAAATCCTTTCCGCTTTTCGTTATGCACAAAAAATTGCTGTTGCCAGTCAGGATGACGTGACTATCTGTTTAACTTCGAATAGTTACACTTTGTATTACTCCTCCGGTGCCTGTTCCGGGACTATCCTTAAGCATCCTTCCGGTCAGGGTAATTACACGGCAAGCGGAACCTCTGCAATCAGTCCGGCAGCAAACTATACATACAATTCTCAAGGTGCAGCAAGCTCTACAGGTGCTTACAGCTTTTCAGTCGGCGGGCACAATATCAGCATAGAAGCGGCGACAGGCTATGTTCATGAATCGTAAGTACTTTTCATCTCATGGGGTGACATTAATTGAACTGATTGTTTCCATTGTGATCATCAGCATTGCTGTCGGCGGTATTATGGCTCTTTTTCTGGGGACCAGCAGCAGTAGTGCTGATCCCATGATTCGAGCACAGTCACTTGCTATTGCACAAAGTTATATGGATGAGATCATGATGCAGGCCTATACCACTGACGGCGCCACTGCGGGGAGGAGTAATTATAATGACGTTGATGATTATAATGCCATTACTGCGGGCAGCAGCATAGAAGATCAGTTTGGTAATTCCATAAGTGCATTAAGTGCTTATACTATTGGTGTGCAGGTGAGTGCCTGCAATCCGGCAACATGCGGCAGTGAACTTAATAGTGTTAATGCTAAAAAAATTACCGTCATAGTCACACATATTGGTTTAGGGACAGATGTACCGCTTATTGCTTATAGAGCAGACTACTGATGAGACTGCATAGAGGTTTTACTCTGGTAGAGCTGATCACTGTTATGGTCATTACGGGTATTGTTGCCATGATGGTGGTCAATATGATCACCACACCGATGCAAGCCTATAGTGACATGAAGCGACGTGCAGAACTGGTTGATATTGCAGAGTTAACCTTGCAGCGCATGGCACGGGATATTCATCATGCATTGCCCAATAGTGTTAAAGTCTTATCGTCCGGAGGGATTAAAAGCATTGCCTTTTTAAATACTGTTGACGGCGGCCGGTATTCATCAACAGGCAGCGATATCTTTGAAGCCAATCAATTAATTAACAAATTTCTTATAAGAAAAGCACTGACGAATATTACTGATGCTGAAGTCAAAGCAGATACGCATTATGTGGTTGTTTATAATTTAGGGCAAACGGGAGCTGATGCATATCAGGGTGATAATATTGCGACCATAACAGGTTTGCCATTAGCCCCCCCTAAAACAGAAGTGACATTTAATGATTTTACTTTTCCATATGACTCACCAGAAGATCGATTTATGCTGGTTGATAAAGCTGTTGCGTTTATTTGTGACGATCTGACCACCAAACAAATCAGATTATACTCAGGTTATAATTTTCGTGAGGATCTGGGTGGTACGTCGGTACCTGTTGATATCAGCAAGGGGGATTTATTAGTTGATAATATTTCTTCCTGTGATTTTAAATACGATCCGGGTAACTCCACACGTCCCGGATTAGTGACTTTAGAAATAACCATTAATGATGCGCAGCATACTAATGAAAAAATTACTCTGCTGCAGCAGATCTTTGTTGAAAATCAGCCATGAAACTGACTTTAAATCATCAGCGCCAAAAGGGTGTTTCTCTCGTTGCTGCTATTTTTGTTATGGTCGCACTGGCAGCCATTGGTGTCGCTATGGTGACATTAAGTTCTGTGACCAGCACTACATCTGCCCTGAATATTGAACAGACCCGTGCGTATTATGCTGCCAGGAGTGGTATGGAATGGGCAATTTCTGTTGTTTCAAGCAATGATACTAATTTTAATGACAGCTGCAGTGGTGTGACCGGTGCCAGCTGGATAACGATAGAAGGTTTTGCCATTTCAGTAGATAGCTGTATTGATTTATGTCCGGGATGCTGTAATAGCCTGGCCTCTTGCGCTGTGTTACCCAGAGTAACAACGATTTCAATGAGTGCAGCAAAAGGAAGCAGTGGTGATATTTTTTATGTAAAACGACAAATACAAACGACAATTTCCTATGATGGTCTTTAGAGTCTATGAGTCTTAAAATATGAATCTTGAAAAAAAAGTGCTTCTTTTTTGTTTTTTAGTGCTTTTTATTGTCGGTAACGACACGCTTGCCGCCACGGATGTTGCCTGCAGCAGCATTAATTCAATATCCATTAACCAGATTTATGTTCCCGGTGGTAATAATGAGGGTTATATCGAACTTTATGTTAATGCGGCTCAAGATGTTCAGAACTGGCAAGTTTACTATGGCGATGAGGGACTTGTTGTCAGTGATATAGGCATTGTCTATCGAAATGGTGTTGCCTTAACGGGGGCTATGCCTGATGTTCAGGCCGGGGATTATATTATTATTGATGAAAATGAGTTTGGTGGTAATAATAATGCTTTTGAGCAATCAAGTGGTGAAGTATTATTAAGTGACGGCAGTGCTGATCCGATTGTTGGCGATGCTGTTCACTACCTTCAATATTTCAATAATACCACCACCTGGAACTGGAATGTGCCTGCCGGCTGTGCAACGATCTATGATCAAATTAATGCCTCAGATAGTGGTGTCTGCAGTATGCCCGATGGCAGCTCTGATACCAATGACTGGAGTGATTGTGAAGACTCCAGAGGAGCTACGAATGATCCAGACTCCTCTTGTTCTCTGGATAGATTCACCATAACCCAGGCGAATTCTGCACTGGCCTGTCCGCAAACTCCGGCACAGGTTGATATTCAGGCACTTTGCAGTGACGGCTCAATTAAAACAGACTACGCCGGTACTGTGAGTCTGACCACGACACCGAATACTACTCCCCCTGTTTTTTATGACACCAGCAGTAAAACTAATATAGTCAGCTCAATAACATTTGATGGCACCACAGGGCAGGCAACCGTTTACCTTTATCACAATCAGGAAGAACAGGTTACGGTCACCGCAGCGGATGGTGCTGTGAGCAATAGCGGCTCAGGCACAAACTTTTATGCTTACGGGTTTCTCAGTAATACCATAAGCTCGCCAATGACATCATGTACCACTTCACCCGCTTATCAACTCACTGCGTTTGGACAGATAAGTGCTGACGCCGGGTGCGCTGTTATTGAAAATTTTTCCGGGGTGAAGGCGGTGAAAATATGGTCTGAGTATATTAGCCCCAATGCCAATGACAGCAGTACACAGGTGAGGATTAATGGTGCTGCAATTCCGCTCACAGAAAGCAGCACCAGCAACCTGACGTTTAGCAATGGCGTTGCAGATTATACGCTTAATTATCCTGATGCCGGGCAAATGCAATTACATTTTAAGTTTGCTCAGGCTCCCTATGACGGTGCTCCGTTTAATGCCATGCTGCACGATAGTAATCTTTTTACTGTGGTTCCGGCAGGTTTACGTATTTTTAGTGATGATGCCGATGCAGATTGTGCAAGTGGTGACGGCAGCTGCACAAAATTTAAAAAAGCGGGTGAAATCTTCAACCTGAAAATCAATGCTTATTGTGAATCAGGCAATCCAGCAGGGCCAGTCACACCTAATTTTCAATTAAATAATATTGACCTGAGTCATTCTCTGATTTCACCCTCAGGAGGAACTTCGGGTGCTCTGGCTGTGAACAGTTTTTCGATAAGTGATGCGGACAACGGCATTCACACGATAGATAATCAAAGCATTGCTGAAGTCGGGGTGTTTCAATTTCACACCCCCAAATTAGATTATCTGGGGATCACCGATGCGATTGCCGCAGCAGTCAGTGATAATATCGGTCGTTTCTACCCGTCTTATTTTTTAGTGACCGCCAACATACCTGTGGTGAATGATGCCTGTAGTCCTGATTATACCTATATGGGGCAGGCTTTTAATTTTATTTCTGAGCCGCAATTAACCATTGCGGCAAAAGGTGTGGCCAATAATACCTTAAATAATTATGCTGTGACGGGGGTCAATGGATTCTGGAAGCTTGATGGTGCATCAGTCTTTAATCGAAGCTATACTGACACCACCGGTCTGTCAACTCTGAATAATACCAATGCTGACAGTGATGACGCTATTGTGGATCCACAGGGTAGTCCGGACTTTGTTATTTCAGGCAGTGATACGCGGACTGATTTTGATGGTAATAGTCTGATGACGATTAATGGTGATTATCTGAAATATGATCGTGTCCAGGTGGCACCCTTTGATGCTGCATTTGATTTGACATTTCTTGTCGCAGCTTTGACTGATACCGATGGCGTTTGCTATAAGGTGGACACTGACTCGAACTTAAATTATGATGAGGAAAGTTGTACCGATTTCATTGTGTCAGTGGCTTCTTCAGCAGAGCAGCGACTGGGTCGGCTGATTGTTGAAAATGCCTATGGTTCAGAGTATTTACCTTTGAAAAATATTAAGCTGTCCGCTGAATATTACGACGGCACTGCATTCACTCATAACAGCAGCGACACTTGTACTCTGTATGATAGTGCTGTTGATATTGACTGGGCTGCGGTCACAAGCACTTATTCAGGTATTGGCAGTGGTGATCTGGAAGCCACCGGTAGTGGCACATTAAGTGCTAGTTCAGGTTTTTTTACCATAAACAAGACAT
>DAOVUK010000059.1 GCA_030632625.1 Gammaproteobacteria bacterium | reverse complement strand
TGATGCTGTTGTTCAGTATGAATGCCTGTGCTGATACTTTTCAGGATAGTACTCAGCCCGCGTCTGAAAAACAATTATTCAGCAAACACTGCGCCAGCTGCCATGGCGAAGACAGACTCGGTCTTATCGGCCCCCCACTTATCCCGCAAAGCTTCAAACGCCTGAAACAGAAAGCGGCTGTTCTGGTGATTAAAAATGGCCGTGCTGCGACCCAGATGCCTGCTTTTGGAGCATCTTTATCGGATATTGAAATTAGTACACTGGTTGACTATATCTACACCAAACCAGCTTATTCCCCCAAATGGGACATGGCAGCAATCAAACAAAGCCATAAAATATCTCATCCGCCTGAAACATTGGGCAATACACCGGTTTTTGAAGCCGATCTACAAAATCTGTTTTTAGTGGTTGAAATAGGTGATCATCATGTAACTCTGCTGGATGGTGATAAGTTTAAACCTATCTTTCGCCTAAAAACCCATAATGCTCTGCATGGCGGCCCTAAATACTCCAAAGATGGCCGCTACGTGTATTTTGCCTCTCGTGACGGCTGGATAACCAAGTTTGATATTTATAATCTAAAAGTGATTGCCGATATCCGGGTCGGTATTAATACCCGTAATCTGGCGGTCTCAGATGATGGTCAATTTATTATCGTGGGTAATACCTTACCGCACACTGCAGTGATACTGAAAGCCCATGATCTATCTCCCGCTAAACTTATTCCAGTGGTCAATGAAGCCGGTGAAAGCTCACGGGTCAGTGCCGTTTATACGGCAGCACCCCGGCAAAGTTTTATTCTGGCGTTAAAAGATTTTCCAGAAGTCTGGGAAATCCCCTATGTTGATAAAAACATATTTGTCCATGATTATCGCTATGAAATGCCTGACTACACAGGTAAACCTTTTAGTATCCGTCGCATAAAACTCAATAACTTTTTAGATGATTTTTTCTTTGATCAGGATTACACCCACATTATTGGTGCAGCCCGCCCAGAAGGAGAACGCTTACCACAGGGTGGTCAGGTCATTAAAATTGCCTCCGGACGTAAAGTCAGCGACATTGACCTGCCTGGTATGCCTCACCTGAGTTCCGGTATCAGCTGGAAATATAAGGATACACGCATTATTGCCACCCCGAACATCAAAGAAGGTATCGTTTCTATTATTGATACTAAAAACTGGAAAACCATTAAAAAGATAAAAACCAAAGGACCCGGCTTTTTTATGCGCAGCCATGAGAAAAGTCCCTATGCCTGGGTTGATGTTTTTTTTGGACCACATAAAGATCTGGTTCACATTATTGATAAAAAAACCTTAGAAATAGTTAAAACCCTGCAGCCGGTACCGGGAAAAACAGCAGCACATGTTGAATTCACGAAAGATGGGCGTTATGCTTTACTGAGCATCTGGGAAGACGATGGGGCTGTTATAGTTTATAATGCCCGGACACTCGAAGAAGTGACTCGTTTGCCCATGAAAAAGCCTTCAGGTAAATATAATGTCTATAATAAAACACATCTGGAAGAAGGCACCAGTCACTAAATTCTTTGCTTATCAGAGCAAGCAAGAAAATATTTATAGGAGATAGTAATGTTCAGAGCACTAGGCACGTTTGGCATGGTCCTGTTAACAGTGGCAGCAATTGTCATGGTTGGACTGGGCTTCTTAATGGGGCCCGGCCATCCTCTTCCATGGATTATGCTGATTGTCGTCGTCGCTATCCCTTTTATTCATAATAAAATGATTGGCAGCCGTTATCTGGTCTGGAAGGATGAATACAGTGTCGGCATAGAAGAAATGGACAATGATCATAAGAAATTACTTAGCCTGATCAATCAGCTGCAAACGGCTGTGCATTATTATACCGGCAAAGAATTTGAAGAAAAGGCATTAGATGAGCTGGTTGATTATACCAAAACTCACTTTAAAAAAGAAGAAAAGCTCATGGCAGAAAATGATTATGCTGATCTGGATGCTCATAAACTGAAACATAAAGAATTTATCGATAAAGTCGATCATTTTCTTGAACAGTACAAAAGTGATGCTGATGTTACCATGATCGATACTCTGGCGTTTCTTAAAAACTGGTTAATAAAACATATTAACGGCACAGATAAGGAATATGGAAAAATCTTAAACGAAAAAGGAATTCATTAAATGGCTCGATTAGGCTGGATTTTATTTTTAATTATGACGCTTATAGCTGGTGCCCTTGCTTACAAATTTATTTTAAGTGGTGACACAGAACTTGCTGCAGATGGTCGAAAAACAATACTCTTTGAAGAGTCCGAACGCACTTTTTTCTTAAATGAAATGCGCAATTTCTTAATTGCAGTGCAGCAGATCAGTGATGGTATTGAAAAAGATGATATGGATCAGATCGTTGCTGCCGCTAAAAAAGTGGGTTCAGGTGATCTGGCCCATGTGCCTGCCGGTATTATGGGTAAACTCCCCCTGGCTGCTAAAAAAATGGGACTTTCAACCCATAGGGCCTTTGATCAGATGGCAATGGATGCAGAGTCATTAGGGGATAAAGACCACACTCTGTCACAGTTAAACAAAATATTACCAACCTGTACAGCCTGTCACTCTTTGTACCGGATCATGTAGAGAAGTGCAGAAACCCTGAAATCTTATTGAAAGACTAGCCATCTTTAACTGTTCTATTAGCTAATGGCTTTTCATTGGCTAATGGCTTTTCATTGCTTCTGCATAATTCTTTAATAAATCATCTAACTGGTCCGCAGGCACAAATTCCTGCCATTGTTCCTGCGGCACATTTGCCATAGCCGTGGCCTTATAATCGCCGCATTCGGGGCATATAAATAAAAACGTGTGTTTATTTTGACAGGATTTGTCAAAGGCAACATCATCCAGTTTATACTGTACCTGACATTTCTGACAATTAAGATTATAAGCGGGTCGATCAGACATATTAATGACCTTTGTCTCTTGTTGAAGATAAAGAATAACTGATATTCATTGCCTATTTTTACCATAAAAATACATGATGAACGTTCCCCGTCACACAAAGAGACGATACCTCTTTCATTTTTTTCAAGAATTTCAGTCAACCGATGATTTTGATCCATGTCGATAAAAAACCCGTCTTTAAACTTCTTTAATAAAGATGCGGAGACTTTATCATTGAATACTTTACTGAAGTAACAATTACTATACTGTATTTTTAAAAGCCTGATAGATAAATTCGCTGTTTTCTAATCTATTCCTATAACTCATTGCACTGTTTTGAAGCGGTTATTCAGCCTGGATTAGTGGTTAAATTGGCATAGAGGATGGGTAGTTTTTGCGGTAGATGTTCCGGCTTTCTTATAATAGTAAAGCCATTATTGCCAAATATATGCGGCAGGTACTCACCGCCCTGATCATCAATGGTGATACAGAAGGTTTGCAAACCTTTTACTCTGGCTTCATGGATCGCACGTCGGGTATCTTCAATACCATAACGGCCTTCATAGCGATCCAGATCATTGGGTTTGCCATCGGTGAGTATCAACAATAGTCTCTGCTGCGTATCCTGCAGCTCAAGTTTAGCAGACGCATAACGTATGGCAGCCCCCATACGGGTATAAAAGCCCGGCTTGATGGCCTGAATTCGTGAACGGACCATACCGTTATAGCTTTCCTGAAAGGTTTTCAGGGTATTGAAGCGTATATGTCCCCTGTTACGTGAAGAAAAACCGTAAATAGAAAACTGATCACCGGTATTACGCAAACTCTCACTAAATAGAAACAGTGAATCACGGATCACGTCAATGATCCGGGCATCATTGGACAGCCAGGTATCGGTCGATAAGGAAAAATCAGCTAATAATAAACAGGATAAATCCCGTTCACTGGAGCGCAATTGCTGGTACAGATCAGGCTGTTCAACTTTGTGCCCGCTGAAGCGTTCACCCATATAGTTAATATAGGCATCCAGATCCAGTTCACTGCCTTCACTCTGATGTCTGTGCCAGATCCGTTTAGTGGTCAGAGCTTCTAGTTGCTGGCGTAATTTTTTAGCGGTACGGCGCAGTCGCTCAGGCAATTCACCCTTGTCACTGGCGGTATTCACATAGTTAACAACCGAACAATAATCAGGCTGTAAAATCTGTTTTTTATAATCCCATTCAGGCAACATGACATCACTTTCAAAAATCACCTCATCTTCAGAGTCTGCAGGTAAATCCAGGTCAAATTTAACCTTACCGCCTTTGGATTTACTATCACGAGCAACGGAAAGAAAATCCATATCGTCGGCATTCTTATCAGCACTATCCTGATCAGCATCTTCATCTTCATCCGTCATGCGATCAACATTGACAAATTCACTCCAGCCAAAAATAGTATCAAAGCGATAAGCAAAAAAACCACTCTGATCATCAGGCATATCTACCCGTTCGGCATTACGACGTTTATTTTGTTTTTTATTTTTTTTAGACTTAGATGATGACTGCCCTTCATCTTCATCCTCATCTTCTTCATTTTGCTGCTGCTTCTTTTTGCTGGAAATATCAATGACTTCGGGAGGATTAGGGTGAGGCCAGAGTATGACTGACTTGGGTGCATGTTGAGAGGTTGGCAGTTGATTAATACTACCGGGTTCTTGCAAGGCCCGTGCTATGGCATTTTCCTGTGCCTGCTGCTGCTCATTAAAATCTTCGTCTATATAGCGTGTTGGTAAATAAGCTGACACCAGACGATCATAACGTGACTGTAAACCCGGGAATCGTTGTAATACTTCCCGGGTCAAAGTCTGGCTATAAGTAAACCACCCTTGCAGACCACGCTGTACGGCAGAAGGGTTTTCCAGACACTGGGCATTAATAGCCGCCAGCCAATAGTATAAATCTTTATTCAGCTGCGCATCGGGAAAAACACTAATCTGTTTAGGTAGATGCAGAGTCTCTTCATCCTGCCAGCTTAATTCAATATATTTTCCTGTGCCGGCAACACAGTGTTTCCAATTGCGCTTCGCATAATGCTGAGTTGCCACTGACTCCACTATTCGCAAACCACCATCACCACCCAGAGCTCGAAAAAAGATCCCTAATGGCTTGTTGATATCAGCTAATGTGATCATTGCATCTTTATAACTTCGATCAGAGACTGAAGTGATCAGTTTATCCCAAAGTTGCCCGACATGTTCTTCCACTTTAAATACTCTTAATTGATACTATTAATTAAAAAACTATCGACCAAAGGATGCATATACCACTTCCATCAGGGCACTCACCACATCGTCTTCATCACTGAGTGGTTCAATTAAACCTGCCAGACATGCTTCAACCGGATCAAAACCGGATTTAATTAAACGCGCGGTATAAACCAGTAAACGTGTACTGGCACCTTCTTCCAGATCATGATCTTTTAATTGACGCAAGGCATTAGCCATGGAGACTAATTTTTTTGCCATAAGCGCATCAATCCCCGTTTCTTTCTCCACCACAGCTTGTTCCTGTGCAGATTTGAGGTAATTAAAGCTCATGGAGATAAAGCGCTGTCGGGTACTGGGCTTTAAGCCTTTCATCATACTCTGATAACCGGGATTATAAGAAATAACGAGCATAAAGTTATCCGGTGCATGCAGTGTTTCACCGGTTCGATCGATAGGCAAAATACGACGATCATCGGTAAGAGGATGTATTACCACAGTAGTATCTTTACGAGCTTCAACGACTTCATCCAGATAACAGATACCGCCATCCCGCACTGCCCGGGTTAATGGCCCGTCATTCCAGATTGTCTGGCCATCACCAATGAGATAACGTCCAACTAAATCCGAGGCGGTCAAATCATCATGACAGGAAACCGTGTGTAATGGAATGTTTAATCGAGCCGCCATATGGGAAATAAAACGTGTTTTACCACTGCCTGTCGGCCCCTTTAAAAGTATGGGTAATTGATTTTTATAAGCATGTTCAAAGAGCGACTCCTCATTTCCCTGAGGAGAATAAAAAGGTATTTCGATTGCAGTTTGTGCTTCAGTGGTCATTATTATTGCATCTCTTTATTGGAATTTATGTCAGCTGTAATACAGGATAAGGTAGCCTATAACCAGTCCCCCTAACGAATACGTGATAACGGATAAATTATACACTAGATAAGTAATAGCCTGTAAAAATTATCCCTGGTATGACATACACGAAACCTAACATTGCTAAGCGCCAGAATCCTCTGACATTTTTCAAACCGATATAATGATCAATAATTAATTGCCCTTTGATCGTTACCGTCAGTAATAAAAAACCAACAATATATAAACCTGATAATTCGAGATAACCAATATAGGCTGTACTTAATGTCAGGCTAATCAAAATTACCCATATAATAGTTAATTTTGTACTTGAAGAAAATCTAGTTTGAGACATAACAACTCCTTACAACTTTTTACAACATCTTTAAACTCTTAACAACTCTTAACAACTCTTAACAACATCTTTTTTATGCAACTCAATCTGTATGAGTATATTTTCTAATCAGCGAATAATATAGACCAGAGGAAAAAGAACGACCCACAGCAGATCAACCATATGCCAGTAGGAAGCGCCCGTTTCGATATCCATGTGCGCTTCAGCAGTGTACTTTCCTTTTCTTAAAAAAGAATAAATCACTGCCAGTATTACCATGCCCAAAATAACATGCATAAAGTGAAAAAAGGTCAGTGAAATATAAAAGGTATAAAAAGTATTGGTGCTCAGATGAATGCCTGCACCAAAAACATGTGAATATTCCCAGATTTTAACCCCGACAAAGATTGCACCCATCAGCAAAGCAAGCAATAGCATATTTCCGGTACGCTGCACATCGCCTTTACGTATCGCATAAACACCCATTGCGACAAAATAGCTGCTGGTGATCAGAGCAATAGTGTTGATCACACCACCAATACGATGCAATTCCAGTTGATACTCATTAAACAACTCAACATTATTGCTGCGAACAAAAACATACACGATAAAAAAAACACCAAAAACAAGCATTTCAGCCATGATAACGAACCAGATGGCCAGGTCTCCCGGTAAGGGTTCTTTTGCAATAGCACTTTGAGCGACACTTTCAGACATAATAATAGCCTTTAAATTAAATTCTCTATATTAGGAGTATAAGCTGTTGAATATTTTAAAAAATATGTACCGGTAATTATGCAATTTACATCACATAAAGCGTTAAGAGCTAATCGCTGAACGCTTATTTAGCTACATAAAAAAAGGGCAGAGTAATTAAACCCCGCCCTTTTCTTTATATCGACTTAAGCTAACAACATAAAACTCAGTGTTTAGGTCCAGAACAGCATACCGAAGCGGCTCTGTTTTTCTGAACGCTTAAAACTGAGCGCTGAATGCTAATCTAAGCTGTTGCTTCTTCTTCACCACCAACAAAGAAACTATAGATATAAGTACCCAGACCTATCAGAAAGATTATACCTGCGATTTCACGCATCATATAGAAAATTTCTAATTTGTCCTGCACAGCCATAAAGCCCATTGGTGCATCTGTATAACGTTGTAACCAGACTTGCAGTACGCCTGCAGCTGTCAGGAACAAGGTGATAAAGACCATTGCGATAGTCATTAACCAGAAGGACCACATTTCAACTACTTGCGCCTTATTGCTATTAGCAACACGTCCGCGCAGCAGCGGCATGGCATAAGAAATCATTGCCAGTACGATCATGACATAAGCACCGTAGAAAGCCATGTGTCCATGAGCAGCAGTGACCTGCGTACCATGAGTATAGTAGTTGACTGGAGCCAGTGTGTGGATGAATCCCCATACACCTGCACCTAAGAATGCCATTACTGCTGTACCCTGAGCCCAGAGAAGTGCGACTTTATTAGGATGTTCACGACGACGCTGATTGACCATATTAAAGGTATATAAGACCATCATGAAAAATGGGATAGGCTCCATTGCTGAGAAGATTGAACCCCACCACTGCCAGTACTCAGGAGTACCAATCCAGTAGTAGTGATGTCCCATTCCGATCAGACCGGTAATTAAGCTCATGGCGATAATCACATATAACCATTTTTCAATGATTTCACGGTCAACACCGGTAGTCTTAATCAGAACGAAGGCCAGCATTGCGCCCATAATTAATTCCCAGACGCCTTCAACCCATAAATGAACAACCCACCACCACCAGAATTTATCTTCAATCAGGTTATGAGGATTAACGAAGGAGAATAAGAAAAACACGGCCAGACCGACCAAACCCAGAAACATGATCATGCTGATAACAGTCTTACGACCTTTCAGCATAGTCATACCGATATTAAACAGGAAGCTCAGAGCAACGACAACGATACCAATTTTGGTGATCGTCGGTTGCTCGAGAAATTCTCGTCCCATGGTGGGCAATAGATCATTCATGGTGATTTCTGCCAGAGTCGCATAAGGCACTAATAAATATGCCAGAATAGTTGCTGCACCGGCTGCCAGAAATATCCAGAACATAAGAATTGCCAGCATAGGGCTGAATAATTCTGTTTCGGATTCTTCCGGAATCAGGTAATACGCTGCACCCATAAAGCCAAATAGTAACCAGACAATAAGCAGGTTAGTGTGCACCATACGAGCCACGTTAAATGGAATAGCCGGGAATAAGAAGTCACCCCAGATATATTGAGCACCGATAACGGTACCAAATAGAATTTGACCTAAGAACAGGCCGATGGCAGCGATAAAATACAGCTTCGCCACGGATTGTGATTGATATTGCATTATCTAGCTCCCCTTAACCTTGAATATTTGGCGGCCAGTTAGCCGTATTAACTTCAGAGGTCCATTTCAGGAACTCAGCGACAGCAGACAGTTCTTCATCACTCAGGTTAAACTGAGGCATACTGCGACGACCGGGAATACCATCCTTCGGGCGACTCATGATAAAGCCTTTAATCGCATCAGTGCTATTACCAAAGCGCGTATAGACATTACCCAGCTCAGGCGCAAAATAAGCACCTTCTCCTAATAATGTGTGACAACCGATACAGTTATTGTCTTCCCACACTTTTTTACCCAGAATCACTTGATCGGTAATATTTTCTCGATGATCACGTTCGGGAAGAACGCTCATCGTATCGAAGGTTAGGGCCAGAAGTAGCAGGAAGAAGAATGTCGTTCCTCCGTAAAAAATATTTCTGGCCATGGTTTTTGTGAACACTTCACTCATGGCTTACTCCTATTATTATGTCTGGCTAGTATCCTTTAAAGCTATATTGGTCTCCTTGATGTATATCAAGCACATATCTTCTATGGGTATTAGTTATTAGTTTCCAGATTTAAAAATATTAGTTAATAAGTTGTATGTTTGTAAGTCAAAGCAAGAGAAGAGAAATAAAGCGCATCAACGCAATCATATAGCATTGAAACTGCTCTTGATTCTTCTTTGACTTAAAACTTACAACTTACAACTTTCTCTTAGAGCCCTAAATCAATAAATTCCAGTCGATGATTACTGCACGGGTGTTCAGGTGATGGTCCCTGAGCCAGTAATGCAATACCTTCACTCACCAGCTGTTTTCTAAACCAGTCACGTAAAAAGGGAGTCCATTCATCCAGGTCTTTTTCGACTTTAATCGCAAAGACGCCATAAGAAAACTGCAGTGACTGGCAGGTACTTTCTTCTGCACTGAATGCGGTTATCCAGACGGGTAAACTATATCGCGTCACATTTCGCGGCATAGTGCCGGAACGTGTGGGAGTAATAACAGCTTCCGGTTGAGTATTTTTTACCGACAATTGTAAATTATGGGCAATTAATTCTTCCACTTTTTGGTTTTTGCCAAGACGTTCCAGCTCTCTATTCGATTTTCGGTATGGCTCAGTCGCTGTGGCTATTTCCACCAGCATACTGGTTGCATCAACAGGATACCGTCCCATCGCTGACTCACCGGATAACATCACTGCATCCGTACCATCCAAAATAGCATTTGCCACATCAGTCGCTTCAGCCCGGGTAGGTCTTCGATGCTCGGTCATTGATTCCAGCATCTGCGTGGCTGTAATGACAGGCTTACAATGCCGACCTGCTGCTTTCATAATTTGTTTTTGGGTAACAGCCATGGACGAAATAGGTATTTCAACACCCAGATCACCCCGTGCAACCATAATACCGTCAGAAACCTGCAGAATACTCTCCAGATTTTCTAATGCCCCCGAGCGTTCAATTTTGGCAATCACAAAAGGCTTATAATCCATTTCAGCCGCTGCTTTTTTCAGATCCAGAATGTCTTCCTTGTTAGCAACAAAAGACTGACTCACGGCATCCACTCCCTGTTTCAGAGCAAATTCCAGACAATCCCGGTCATGTCCGGTAAAGGCACTAAAGCCCAGATCAATACCCGGCAGGTTCAGGCCTTTTCGTGAACGCAACTCCCCTCCTGAACGAATCTCGCAGTAGACATCATTAGCTTCAACTTTTCTCACCAGCAATGAGATCAGGCCATCATTGAGAAATAATTTATCACCGCTTTTAACGGTTGCCGG
>DAOVUK010000284.1 GCA_030632625.1 Gammaproteobacteria bacterium | reverse complement strand
TCCTGATGCCCGGTAAGTTGTATATTCAAACCTTTGGTTGCCAGATGAACGAATATGACTCGGCAAAAATGGCGGATGTCCTGCATGAATCACATGGTGTGGTTCAGGTTCAGGAGCCAAAAGATGCCGATATTCTGTTGCTCAATACTTGTTCTATCAGAGAAAAAGCACAGGAAAAAGTCTTCTCACTGCTGGGACGTTTCCGCCAGCTTAAAGAGCTTAACCCCAATATTGTGATTGGCGTGGGAGGCTGTGTGGCCAGTCAGGAAGGTGAGCTTATTCGTAAGAGAGCACCTTATGTGGATCTGGTTTTTGGTCCCCAGACTCTGCATCGTTTACCGCAAATGCTGGATGAAGTGTCAAAAATACACCATCCGGTGATTGATGTCTCTTTTCCTGAAATTGAAAAATTTGATAATTTGCCCGAGCCTCGTGCCGAAGGTCCCAGTGCATTTGTTTCTGTTATGGAAGGCTGCAGTAAATATTGTACTTTTTGTGTTGTGCCATATACCCGTGGTGAAGAAATTTCCCGTCCGCTGGATGATGTGATTGCTGAAGTCGCCTCTCTGGCCGGGCAGGGCGTCATTGAAGTTAATTTGCTGGGGCAAAATGTCAATGCCTATCGTGGTGAGACCCACGAAGGTGATACGGCTGATTTAGCACTGCTGATCCACTATATTGCTCAGATTGAAGGCATTCAGCGTATTCGCTATACGACCTCTCATCCTAATGAATTTTCAGACTCTCTGGTGGAAGTGTATCGTGAAATACCTGAATTGGTGAGTTTTCTGCATCTGCCGGTACAAAGCGGTTCCGATCGAATTCTGAGTATGATGAAGCGTGGTCATTCTGCTCTGGAATATAAGAGTAAAATACGACGTATTCGTGAAGCCCGGCCTGATATTTATTTATCCTCTGATTTTATTGTCGGTTTTCCCGGTGAGACCGAGGCTGATTTTCAGGCGACGATGCAATTGATTGAAGATATTCGTTTTGATCAGAGTTTTAGTTTTATTTACAGCCCCAGACCGGGTACTCCGGCTTCGTCATTGCCGGATGATGTGCCCATGACAGTTAAAAAGCAGCGCCTGAGTCAATTACAGGCCCGTATTAATGAATTCGCCCATGAATATTCACAACAGATGGTGGGCAGTATACAAAAAGTATTAGTTCACGGGGTTTCAAAAAAGGATACATCTGAAGTAGCTGGTCGAACAGAAAATAACCGTGTGGTGAATTTTGACCCGCAGGGACAGGATTTAATCGGCAGAATTATTCCAGTAAAAATAACCGATGCTTATAGTAATTCATTGCGTGGTGAGATAGTGAGGTAGCGCTCAGCGTTGAGAAAGAGACTAAACAACACGTGGACTCAATCTTATCTTTTGCTTTTTCTTAACACTTAACACTATTTTCCCACATTAATATAAATGGCTCCCAAAATATGACAGCAGCACAACTGATCCTTGAACCGGTCGATAATAACCGCCTGGTAAATCTTTGCGGACAACTGGATGAACATCTGCGTTTGATTGAACGGCGTCTTGCAGTACAAATCGCCAGTCGCGGCAACCAGTTTAAAATAACTGGAAAACCAAAAGACAGAGATGCTGCCGTAGCAGTTTTAGAAGCTTTGTACGAAGAAAGTGCTGACAGCATACTGGATCCGCAGCGAGTACATTTGTTCTTACAGGAATCAGGTATTGAAGCACAATTAAAAGAGGATACCGGCAAGCCGAAGGGCGAGAAAAGTGATGATATTTCAATTTTGGCGGGACGTAGTTTAATTAAACCTCGTGGTCAAAATCAGCAAAATTATTTAACTGGTGTCATACAGCATGATATCAGTTTTGGTATCGGCCCGGCAGGAACAGGGAAGACATTTCTAGCTGTCGCCTGTGCTGTTCAAGCTCTGGAACGCGATGATGTCAGGCGTATCATACTGACTCGTCCTGCAGTTGAAGCGGGTGAGAACCTGGGCTTTTTACCGGGCGATCTGTCGCAGAAAATCGATCCTTATCTCAGACCACTTTATGATGCCCTCTATGAAATGCTGGGCTTTGAGAAGGTGAGTAAATTAATTGAACGTAATGTGATTGAAGTGGCACCACTGGCTTTTATGCGTGGCCGCAGCCTTAATGAATCCTTTATTATTTTAGATGAGGCGCAAAATACCACGCGGGAACAGATGAAAATGTTTTTGACTCGTATTGGTTTTGGTTCAACCGCGATTGTGACCGGTGATATTACCCAGATTGATCTCCCCGGCGGCAGGCCATCGGGTTTAAAACATGCGATAGAAGTTTTATCAAAGGTAAAAGGCATCAGTTTTACTCATTTTAATTCTAAAGATGTGGTGCGCCATGCACTGGTTCAGCGTATTGTTGATGCTTATGAAAAAAATGATCTTTTGCAGGCTGCTCATGCAACATCATCAGAACAAAAACAGGCAAAAAAGGGGCTGCATTTTAAAGGTAAACAAGCATCAAAATGAATGATGACTTCAGCCTCTATTTGGATTTGCAGCAGGTTGTTTCCTCAGACAGCATTCCAGACAAGAAAAAAATTGAGTCCTGGGTTCGGCAGACTCTGGTGCTGGAAAAACAAGCAGAACAGGCTGACTCTCAACTAAATTCTGCACTGCATTCTCAGGCAGAAAAGAATGATGAAGAATATGAATTGACCATTCGTATTGTCGATAAAGATGAAATTCAATCTTTAAACCAGACTTATCGTCACCAGGATAAACCCACTAATGTCCTTTCTTTCCCCTATGAAGATTTTTCTTTTGCTGGCTCTTTAACACTCCCTGCAGAAATGCAGCTGCCCTTATTGGGGGATTTGATTATTTGCCATGAGGTTGTGCTTGCAGAAGCTGAGCAGCAGCAAAAAACCATTGAAGCCCATTGGGCGCATATGGTCGTTCATGGCGTTTTGCATCTTAAAGGCTATGATCACATTGAGGATTCAGATGCCCGGATTATGGAAGCTCTGGAAGTCAAAATTCTCAATCAGCTCAATTTTTCAGATCCTTATCATTAAACCTAATACAGAATAAAGTGGAGTAATTTAACGTTCCATAAGAGCTTTAGGTTAATATCGGGATTTTGCATGTTTTTATGGGCTATTGTAAAATTAACAATCCTGTGAATTATCGATGACAGAGAAAGTTAACAAGAACAGCTGATAACTTCAGTATACAGATTTGGTTTATAACATAAATGAAAAAAGAGCGACCGAGCAGGACTTCTACTTTAAAAAGTAGAAGTCGAGAACTATTAAAGCGAATAGGTCATGTTTTAATTGGTGAAATCAGCGATAAATCCCGCCTGATGGAAATTTTGCGTGATGTTCAATTGCGTAATGTGATCAGCCGTGAAACCCTGTCTATGATCGAAGGGGTTATGGAAGTGACCGATATGCAGGTTCGAGAAGTGATGGTACCGCGCTCGCAGATGAAGGTCATTGATAAAGACGCAAGTGCCGATGATATTCTGGCCTGCATTATTAAATCCGCCCATTCCCGTTTTCCTGTTATTGGTGATAATCGTGATGATGTGGAAGGCATTATTCTCGCTAAGGATATGCTTAATTTTTTTGCTAAAGAAGCTCACCATACTCTGGACTTAAAACAATATATGCGTCCGGCGGTCTTTATTCCAGAAAGTAAACGTCTGAATGTCTTACTCAGAGATTTTCGTACCAATCGTAATCACATGGCTGTGGTGGTTGATGAATACGGCGGTGTTGCCGGGTTAGTCACTATTGAGGATGTTCTGGAAGAAATTGTTGGTGAAATTGAAGATGAACATGATCTGGAAGAAGACAGCAATATTACTGCCCATGGTGAAGCTGTTTATACTGTTCAGGCACTGACCGAAATTGATGAATTTAATGACTTTTTTAAAGCTGATTTTAGAAATGATAAGTTTGACACTATCGGGGGCATTATTATGAATGCCTTTGGTCACATGCCGCAGCGAGGTGAAGAAATCGAACGGGGTAATTTCCGTTTTAAGGTGAGTCGTGCTGATCATCGACGTATTCACAGCCTCAGAGTGATCCGGGTTGCTGTCACAGGTTCATCCCACTAAGTTCATCCACTAAGACCTTCACGAGAAGAAGTAAATGCCCCTGTTAACCAGAAATTATGAACATGGCTATTGCCGCCGGGCCAGCCTGCTTGAGTTCCTGCCCGGGCAATTGCTTCAATGGATAATAGCAGGGCCATCCTCATGGTTCTTTGCCTTTTTGTTCGGCGCATTAATGCCCCTGTCCTTTGCGCCGTTTAATACCTGGTCAAGCCTGTTTTCCTATCTGATTTTTTTCCCGCTCAGCCTTTTTTTATATCAGCTGCTGCAGACTCACACGGCCAGAGAAGCTTTTTATAAAGGCTGGTTATACGGCATTGGACTGTTCAGTGTGGGTGTTTCCTGGCTGTATGTTGCCATTCATGATTTTGGTGCGGCTCACTGGTCGCTGGCAGGTCTTTTTACCGGCCTGTTTATTTTACTCTTAGCAGTTTTCTATGCCGTATTTGCCTGGAGCCTGTTTATAATAAAAGACCGACTCAGTAGTGGGCAGCCTGCTGCTAAACAGAGAGTTTCTGAAAAACTCTTCCCTCAAAAACTCTTCCCTCAAAAACTCTTCCCGCAAAAAACAGTGCTGCTGTTTTATCTGCCGCTGCTCTGGGTTTTTTTTGAGTGGCTGCGCAGCTGGGTGTTAACGGGTTTTCCATGGCTGTTGTCAGGCTATCCTCTTATTGAAACCAGCCTTGCCGCTTATGCACCTGTTATTGGGATTTACGGGCTATCGCTTCTGGTTGCTATGTTATCGGCACTGCTTATTATTCGCATAAAACCGCTTTTCAGTCTTATGGCTATGATTTTGCTTATTGCCGGTGGTGTGCTTCTGGGGCAGATTCAATGGAGTGAACCTCAGGGTGAGCCATTGTCTGTTGCTCTGATCCAGGGCAATGTTGATCAGTCGGTTAAATGGGACCGCTGGCAATTAGAAAAAACCAAACAACTCTATGTGTCATTGAGCCAGGATCAATGGCAG
>DAOVUK010000114.1 GCA_030632625.1 Gammaproteobacteria bacterium | reverse complement strand
TTTTTCTGCAAGCTTCCATATGTCCTGACGATTTTGATGCATAGCATTGATCAAAACAGAGGAATTATCAGCAAATATTTTTTCAGCTCTGTCTTCATCAATCCAGACATAACTCTGTAAGGTGACCACCAGCAGCAGATCCAATAGTTTGGTAAAAGGATCAGGGTTGCTGGCAATATCATAAATGGAATTAACAGAACCTACCCGCAGCAGCATGGCATCACTACGCTGTTGCGAGCTTTCAGCCTGTGAGGTGATTTCCCGGGTGGCGTATACAATCTGGGTCATATAGCTATCAGCATAAGCGTATATCATGCCATCAAGCTGTTCAGCTGTTATTTTATATTGTTCAGACGAGTTTTTATTGTCCGTAATAAGATTATCCATCCAGCTGCTGGATGCACTCAAATGCATTGGTGCAAAGAATGATAGAATCAATACCATCCCGACAAACAGATATCGGCAGTATTGATATAATTGCAAGAAAAATTTCTGCATGGGCTGTATACTCATTGAGCTGAAGAGTTGTTCCGAAATAGTGTCCATATTATTCAGGCGGCGCACAAGAGCATGTAATACATCGTTTCGCTCATATTAACATAAAATCCTGAAATGATGCATCACATACTCAGATGTTCATTGGGCACCTGTAAAGGAGCAATTATCCTGGAAAAATCACCGCCTGGATTTTACAGAAATTTTTAACAATAATACTTGACTATTTTACTCAGTTATTATTTAATATAGAAAATATTAGATTTTTATCTATCTGAAAATAATTTAGCAGGAAACCTCATTATGGCGGCCTATTACATCTATAAAATTTCTCCCACTGTTGCTAATCTGGTGAAACCAATGGAACTTCTCGGGGATTATGAAAATTATAAAGAAGCACGCAGTTTTGCCAGAGAGCAGCGTCAAAATCCTGGTAATGATCCACAAGACACATTTAAAGTCATTTTTGCAGATAATCCTCTGGATGCTGAAGAAAAGCTTTCTGAATTTCGTGAAAAACCAATTATGAAAGAGTGGGAAAAGTAACATTCAATTTAAAAATGCTTAGTTTGGCGAACGATCTTTATTTTTAAGAGTACTGGTAAAAATGGACGAAGATAACTACCGCGCAGTCTACAAAGAAATGAATCCGACCCGGTGTTATTTTGAGAAGTTGCTGCTATTGCGTTATGGTAATTGCGAACAGGCTAAAAAACTCTTTCTGGCCGAACGTGAAGCCTTTGCCTGCAGCTCTGAGGATGCCCAGCAAAAATGTCTGAAGCTATTGGAAAACTTACGCTCTAATGCCCGTTTCTCTTTACAGGTCACCCAGGCTAACGGCCAGTTACCCCATGCCAAAGAAATAAAAGTTCAGGCAGGCGGTTTATTCGGCTTACAGCAGCTATTATCCAATCAGAATTTAACTCAAACAGAAGTTTTGCATGATGATGATGCAAAATTTGGAGAACAGGCACAAAAACATGCCCCCATTGAAAACGTTTTTGCCACCATTAATGAAGCACTTGCACAGTACCGGGAATTAGATTCAATCCCGTATAATGAAATCGTAAAAACCATTGTGAATTTTAAACTACCTGAAAGAAAACGTAAGAAAAAACGTTAAAGAAATGGATTTCTGTAGGGGCGAACCTCTGTGTTCACCCCTACTCTTTAGGTTTGTGAAAGGTAACCACTTCAGCTGATTTTGTTTCATCAACAAAATATGGTCGTGCTTTGTTTTCCACACCCATTTCTACCATCAGTTCTCTTTCTCTTGCCGCAATCAGGGCAAAACAAGCTTTAATATCTTCCACAGTATTTTTTGATAGAGGATGAATCATACCTGGCTCAGGCGTAGTATCCTTAATAATATTGGCCAAAGTCTTACGCATGGCAACCATAACCTGCTGCTCTTTGGATAGAGAGTTAAAATCCATTACATTTTCCTGTTTTTTTACTTATATAATAGTAGAGACGTTGCATGCAACGTCTCTACGTACAGTCCTACATTTTTCTATTGTGTCCTACAAAATTATCAGAATAATCCTGCATATTTGTTAAGCAACTCGACTTATAATTTTTTTAGAAGTCAACTTTATATCGCCATCATTTAATAACATTGATAGATTCAGAGGTTCTCATCATGGGTTTTAAAGAAATACATCTATTTTTAAGTACCATCGGTATTGCTTTTACGGGTGTTGTTATTTCCTTATACCTGGTTATCAGTGTATTTTTTTAGTACCGGCAGACACTTTTTTTCATTGTCAGTCACGACGACCTCTGGCACTCTGAAATGAGCTGGTTCTTTCGCTGAGGGGATGAAACCAGTTCAGCTTATCATGTAAAGTGACCACATCGCCGACAATAATCAAAGTAGGTGCTTTAACCTGCTCACGCTCAACAATTTCAGCCAGAGTAGACAGAGTACCAATATGCACCCGCTGGTTTTCTGTTGTCCCCTGCTCCACCAGAGCTGCCGGAGTGTCATCACTCAGGCCGTTGGCAACCAGTTCTTTATGGATCACCTTCACCGCCTTTAAACCCATATAAAACACGATGGTCTGATTCTGGTGTGCCAGTGCTGTCCAATTCAAATTAACAGTACCATCTTTTAAATGGCCGGTGACAAACACACAGGACTGAGCATAATCACGATGCGTCAGCGGGATACCGCCGTAGCTGGAACAGCCTGCTGCTGCGGTGATACCCGGTACAACCTGAAAATTAACATCATTTTCCTTAAGTGTTTCAATTTCTTCACCGCCCCGTCCGAAAATAAAGGGATCACCGCCTTTGAGGCGTAATACCCGCTTACCCTGTTTTGCGTAGCGTACCAGTAATTGATTGATATTTTCCTGTGGTACGGCATGATTATTTCTTTCTTTGCCTACATACACCAATTCTGCATCCCGACGCACCAGATCAAGAATACCCTGAGAAACCAGGCGATCATAAACAACAATATCTGCCCTCTGCATCAGTCTCAAAGCCCTGAATGTCAGTAAATCAGGATCGCCGGGACCTGCACCCACCAGATAGACTTCACCGCTTTCTTCAGCAAAATCTTCATCAATGGCTTGTTGTAAAGCATGTCTGGCACCATGTTCATTACCCTGAAACAAAAGCTCTGTTACCCGACCTTCAAGGATCACTTCCCAGAAATGTCGGCGTTGTTCTATTTTAGGAAATTTATCAATCACCTTAGTACGAAAACCATCAACTAATTGCGCCAGTCTGCCATAAGTCGCAGGTATATAACTTTCCAGTCGTGCCCGTAATAAACGTGCCAGAACAGGAGAACGCCCGCCCGTTGAAATTGCAATCTGGATAGGCGAACGATCCACAATCGAGGGCATAATAAAGCTGCATAAATGGGGTTGATCGACAACATTAACAGGCATTGAACGGGCTTTTGCCAATTCAGAAATCTTCTTATTGGTAGCCTGATCATTGGTTGCTGCAAACACCAGTACGCTATCACAGAGATTAGAATCACAGATATCAAGATCGTCAAAGCCACGATTAATATGTTTGATCCGGCCGGTATTTGCCATCTCACTGACTTCGCGACAGAGCTCTGGTGCCACCACCTGAACCTGAGCTTTAGCTTTTAACAGCAGAGTTATTTTTCGTGCTGCAACCTTACCACCGCCAATAACCAGACATTGACGACCATTTATATCCATGAAAATTGGGAAAAAATCCACTTACCACTTACCTCATAAAACTCTATATGTAAATTAGCTATTCAACTTTGAGTATCACAGCCCTGAGCGTCTTGTATACTAAAAGCAGCCCTGAGCGTCTCGTATACTAAAAGCAGCCTTGAGCCGTATTTAAAGCCGTGAACCGGCTTATAGGAGCCCCAGCATTGGCTCAAGTTGGTCATCCATGTCCAGTTCAGACAGATCATCAAAACCACCAATATGCTTACCATCTATAAAAATCTGGGGCACACTGTCACTGCCGATTTGCGCTGCTATTGCGGTAAATTTTTCCGGCTCTTTTTGGCTGTCAATTTTTTCAATTGCAACACCTTTTGATAATAAAAGCTTTTCTGCATTGCGGCAAAAAGGACAATCATCACTATAATACATCGTTACATGAACCATAAATTCACCTTACTTCCTAATCAAATATCTGCCTCTGACAAGCAGAATAAGACATTTTCTTAAATAATCTCATCTGCATGCTCAAAAGTCTGCCCGAGCATATTAACCGTTCATGATATTATTTCCACTACACCATTGTGGATACTTATCGTCTTAATTCTGTTTCTTAAGCCTGCAGGAGCCGCAAATGCATTAATATGGGATCAAACACCGGTTTTAATTTTTTTCTCATCAAACTGCCCACTGCTGTACTATTGGCAATAGTGGGTGCTAACACCGTTTGTGGTGTTCTGCTCAAAAACAGGATAGCCTGTAATTGAGCGGCTAATTCAGGCACTGCACTCTGAACGGCTTTGAGCTTATCACTACAGCAAATATTATTTTCTTCATAAAAAATATCATTGGTCAGTGCAGTGATCTGATTAATATCGGTTTGAGGTTCACCCTGAAGACTTAAGCCAAGTTCATGCTGCTGTTGAGTCTGATCGGCTTCAGGCTGAGCAACAAACACATAGCCTCTGATACTCTCAATTAAAGCACCAACAATGTCATAGTTAGGAGGACGTTTAAAGGCAGCCTCTGCTGTTTTTAAAAAAGTTTGTCCCTTTGCGCTCAATAACTGGCATAACGTCACTGCATAGGGGTTTTCTGCAGCCACCAATTCAGATAGTTTGTCACTGACTTCCTGATAACGCTGATGTGCAGCGACTGGTTCCGGCAAATCATCCGGACAAACATCTAAAAATCCAACATAAAGGGTATTTTTAGACTTTGCTTTTTTCCACAATTTAAACACTTCATCAGCAGAAATCAAACCGGCCTGTAAAACCAGCCTGGTACTGATCAACATATTCAGAGGATCTTCCTCAAAAGGCAGAAATTCAATCAAAAAACTGGCCAGTTCAGAGCCAATCTCTGACTGAACAACCGCTTCACTGGATAACATGCTTCGGGCATTTTCAGCAGACTGTATGGCCCACCAGGCACTTTTTGCGATATCAGCAGTAATATTTTTATTATTCACTACCGCAACAACGGCTTCTTCCTCGCCTAATAATAAAAGTTTATCCAGACTGCTGTGACGCAGATCGCCCATACGGTTCCAACGGGAAATAAACATGGGAAATCCACCCGGAGCTCCCAGCGCTTTGCTGGAAAGAAAATCTTTAACTTCTTTTATGTATTTTTCATTTCTTACGTTTGGATTAAGCTGAATTTTTGCTTCCCCCTTTTGGGTTAAAGCATAAACAATTAACTTTCCTTCATCAATTCGAATAGCACTGACTTTTTGTGCCAGCAATACATTTAATCTCAGACTATCTTCACTAGATAAGGGCATTCGACTTTCAACTTATAAGAAGCGGTTCACTAATTCAATTGTATCCGCTGTCCCCAGGGAACAGTTGCTTTACCTTTAACGAGCCAGATCACCGGGTACAGAGGCATCTGTTGTGGAAATTCACCCTCAGCATCAGTAAAGTAAACTAATAGATCGGGGCACATCTCCTGTTTTTCAACCCAGTCAAACACAGGAGTAAATCGAGTGCCGCCGCCGCCTTTAAATTTTATCGGCAATTTAAGCTCATCCCATGGCTCAAATTCCCAGGGACCTTCATCTGTGACTTCGGTATCACAGGCATGCAGGGCAATACGGGCACGAACCTGTGCTTTGATTTGATCCACTTCAGAAAGGAATTCACGAATTTCTTTGGTGGCTATCGAACCGCTGATATCCAGTGCCACTACAATATTCACCATATGACTGCGTAACCGCGGATAAATTGCCGGTTCACCGCGACGACTGGAAGGCCGGGTATAGCTATAGTCCTCTCTTGCAGTAGCACTCATATAACGTGCTAATAACATACGCCAGGGCAATTGCGGCTGCAGCAGGTGATCCACCAGACGTGCCATTGACTGACTGAGTTTGCCAGCCTGCAGCGCCTGTTGTGCAGCACCGGCCAGGCGTTGCTGCCATTGGGCACTGAGGTTTTGAATTTCATCATTATTAGGTGTGGGCGGGGGTTCTTTTTGAGTACTTTCACCCGTGCTCGGCGGCTCAAAAGATTGTTCAGATTGTTTGTCTTCACCGGTCTGTCCTTTGCCCCGCTCACCTTCGTTTTGCTGTTGATTGTTGAGCTTTTCACTTTCTGTATCTTTGGCATCACCCTGATCAGTCTGTTCACCCTGATCATTGTCACCCTGCTCACTGTTCTGCCCCAATTCATGATCGGCATCATTTTCATTATCCATAAGGGTGGGATAAATTTCTTCAGCAGTCATGCCGATATATTCACGAATATAGCGAATATGCGGCGGCGGTTTTAAACCATCTTCAATGAGAATGGGATTAATAGCAAAATCACAGGCCATATCCCAGCGCAGTTTCACTCTGTGCTGACGGCGGGCAAAATGCGACAAAGCACAATGAAGAGCTTCATGCGCCAGTGCAAACTGGGTTTCCTCGACGCTGAGCTGAGCAATGTACTCCGAATTGATATACAGTTTTTTCATATCTGTATCCGTGGTTGTACACCAGGACGGATCAGCTTCAACAATCGGCAATCTAAGTACCAGGGCACCCAAAAACGGCTTATCCAGAATAAGCCTGGTTCGGGCTGCTCCCAGTTTTGTTTCTATTGCTTCATCCATATAACATAATATCAGCGATGGCATCAGCCCAATTGGCAAACTCTGCGACTGCAAATAAGTCTTCACCAATGGCTCGGTGCATATCGGAAACCAGCATCACACCCATTTCTTTCTGCCGGAAACTGGATGCATATTTCAGGATATTGGTATACGTCTTATCTGCCTCATCAGACCCCCTGGCACGAATTGCCCGTCCGACTAAAGCAGAAGCCACGGCATATTGCAGATCAATTTCTGTGGGCGTCGGTACATCTTCACCATTAATAATGGCATCCAGATCAGGCATTTGATCCAGATTAGCAATAAAGGCGTTCAGTTCAATACCTGCTGCAGGACCTACACAGGATTGCAGAGCACCGATAAACAATTCGGGATGATCCATAAATTTATTCAGGGCTCTATGCACAAACTCCCAGGTTCTGGGTGATGGAAAAGCAACCGGATTATGCGCAGGATCGAAATCAAACAATAAATCCGGACGAAAACGCAAAAAGGCAATAATTCGTTCATCAATACCGACTTGATATGCCCAGGCAACCCAGTCATCCAGATTAATATCAATTTCATAATGAGAAAAACGGTTTGCCAGTGGTGCCGGCATACTATAAGTCACACCTCGATCACCCTGCCGGTTACCTGCAGCAAAAATTGCCCAGCCGTCAGGTATTTTATAATCACCAAGACGTCGATCCAGGATTAACTGATAGGCAGCAGCAGAGACACTTGGCGGTGCAGAGGTAATTTCATCCAGGAATAATATACCTTCACTACCATGCTTCTCTGCATCAGGCAGCATTGACGGCACAGCCCATTCTACTTTATCACCATCTTTAAAAGGAATCCCCCGTAAATCACTGGGTTCCATCTGAGAAAGACGAATATCAATCAGGGTTCGATGATGTTTTTCAGCCACCTGACTCACTAACTGGGATTTTCCAACACCAGGCGGTCCCCAAATCATAACAGGCGTATGATGCCCGGTTTGCGCACCTTTAAATTCCTGATCTAATACAACAAATAACTGTGAAGCTCTCATTCAATTCTCACTACAAGCCAGGCGAATCCCTTTATTAGAGATATTCGCCCCTACAAGTTAATAACACAACCTGCATATATAATTTGATATTTATATATGCAGGGGCAAATTCATTCGCACAATGACCTAAAATCCAGCCAGCTTTAACAGCCGTTCAGCCTCCTGCGGGTTTTTTTCTACGCCATTACCTTCTTTGTACATCATAGCCAGAGTGGTCATGGAGCCAATTAATCCCGCATCAATACCTTTGGTAAACCATTTAATCGCTTCCTCGGCGTTTTTTTCCACACCTTCACCTTCCATATACATAAACCCCATACCATGCCAGGCCAGTTCATAACCTTGATCAGCAGACATTTTCATCCACAAAGCCGATGCGGTTTCATTTCTGTGAATGCCTAAACCATTTTGATACATAACAGCCATACGATGCTGGGCTTCCGGTACACCTTTTTCAGCCAGCGGTGATAATAATTGTACAGCTCGGGTAAAATGTTTATCTTCCAGTGCTTTTAAACCACTGTTTAAATCCATAATCTCTTCATCACTTA
>DAOVUK010000460.1 GCA_030632625.1 Gammaproteobacteria bacterium | reverse complement strand
CAAAAACATTTACTAACGGCTAAAAAAAGATTAATTCTGATTTCATTGCTTGGTATTCCCGGAATAATTGCGGGTTTACTCTTTAGTGGAAGTAGACGATTAAGATTGCTGCAGGCTGGTTTAAGTTTATCCGTTGTTTATTCGGGTGGCGGAGACATCTTTAAAAAAGCGTGGATTCAAGCCAGGCAGAAAAGACTCAATATGGATAGCCTGATTGCAATAGGGTCGGGTTCTGCGTTTATGATGAGTATTCCATCCATATTTAATCTACGACGACATGTTTATTTTGATGCTGCTACAGCAATTATTGGGTTTGTGCAGTTGGGTCGTTATCTAGAAGAGTTAGCAAAAAACAAGATGGTACATGAGGTTGAGGCGCTGGTGAATCTACAGCCGCAAAATGCCACGTTACTGCAAGATGAAAAAGAGAGTCAAATTGCTGCTGATAAAATAAAGATTAATGACGTACTTTTGATTAGACCGGGAGAAAGGGTTCCAGTTGATGGTGTTGTTATTAGTGGGCTTTCCAGTGTAGATGAATCGATGATTACAGGTTCAAACCTACCTGCGGTTAAAGAAAAAGGACATGAATTGTTTGACGGCAGTATTAATGGTGGTGGTGTTTTGAGGATGAAGGCGACAGCAATAGGTAAGGATACTATGCTGGCGGGTCTGGTGCATATGATTGATCAGACTCAAAGTTCGAAATTACAGGTTCAAAAAACAGTAGATCTTATTTCTTCTCGGCTGATGCCATCAATTATGCTGCTATCAGCAATGACTTTCGGTGGCTGGTTTGCTCGGGGCGTAGGGGGGGCTCATGCTTTGGCTAATGCAATTTCTGTATTGTTAATTTCTTGTCCTTGTGCTTTGGGTTTGGCTACACCAGCCGCTACAAGCGTAAGTTCGGGCCAGTCTGCCAGACGAAAAGTCTATATACGTAATGGAAATGCACCGGAAGTCATGGCGACAATTGATACTATAATTTTTGATAAAACCGGAACGCTGACTGAAGGTCATGCT
The DNA here is from genome assembly GCA_030632625.1 of Gammaproteobacteria bacterium. GTDB lineage: Bacteria > Pseudomonadota > Gammaproteobacteria > GRL18 > GRL18 > GRL18. The sequence continues at coordinate 1,995 of DAOVUK010000460.1, read as the reverse complement.
AAAGTATCTGATTTTAAAAATATTTCAGGGTTGGATGATAGTTATGTGTTGCAGCTTGCTGCTTCTGTTGAATTTAATTCAGAGCATTTATTTGGTAAAGCCATAGTCGAATATGCGAAAGGGAAGGGGGTGACACTTTTAAAGTCATCTAAATTTTATTCTATTCCAGATCAGGGAGTGCGATCTCAAGTAGATGGGTATGAGGTTTTGTTGGGGAATGAACGCTGGATAAATGAGCAACAAATAGATTTGACTGAGCTTAAAGAAACAGCGGCAAAATGGTCAGTGCAAGGATGTACACTAATATATATGGCAGTTGATAGCAAAGTGCATGCTCTGTTTGCATTGCAGGACCAGGTCAGGGAAGGAGTGGTGAGTCTAATGAAAGACTTGCATGCACAAGGTATAGAAACAATGATGGTAACAGGTGATACAGAGGCGTCAGCCCGGCCTGTAGCGGAGTTTGCCGGAATTGAGGCTGTTACTGTTCAAGCTAGTCCGGCAAGGAAAATACAAATTATACGAGATTTACAAATAAAGGGCAGGGTTGTAGCAATGATTGGCGATGGGGTTAATGATGCCCCTGCATTGGCTGCAGCAAATGTTGGTTTAGTCGTTGGTAATGCGGCAGGTATAGCCATAGAAGCGGCAGATTTTGTTCTTATTGATAGTGATATTACTAAAGTGACTGAAATACTGGACCTTAGCAAACAGACTTTGGTTGTGGTAAAGCAAAACCTGTTTTGGGCGTTTGGTTATAATGCGATTGCTATACCTTTTGCAATGGCTGGAAAATTAAACCCAACGATTTCATCGGCGGCAATGGCTTTGAGTTCGTTATCAGTAATAGCGAACTCATTACGACTTCGTAAAAAATAGTGGATGTGTTTGGCATGAATGAAGAGCGTATAGCAGAATTGGAAATTAAAATCGCATATCAAGAAAACTTGCTGTAGGCATTAAACACGATTCCTGTGTCGGGAAAACTGGCTGCGAAAAGTCTACCAGTTATTGGGGCTGTGAGTAGCGCTTCAGTGAGCTGGTTGTTCATAGAGCATTACCAGAAAATGGCAAAAGTGCATTTTTCGATTCGTGCTCTGGAAAGAAGATATGGCGATAGAGTGGTGGAAAATCTGAATAAGGATATTGTTAAATATAATCGTAAAGAAAATGCCAGGGATTGAGTAGGAACGGAAGAAATGTGACAAGTCCGGGATCTTGTGTTGGTCACGCGAAGTGTAAACGAATTATGATAATTGTTTTAAAGTTGAAGGTAAGAAATAAATAAATCTATGTCTCAATCTCAAGAATTTAGCCGGTTTACAATTGCGTGTCAGACTACGCAACAGCTCAATATTGCTGCCCCCTGTTTGTATCGCGATAAAGAACGGGCCACTATTTTAAAAATTTTGCTATTAAAATGGGAGGCAATTGAGAGTATAGAGGTTGAGTCGGAAAGAGACTTGGTAACTATTCGTTTTGATCGGGTAAAATTACCTAAAGAAAAATTGTTGAAGTTATTAGATTCTATTTTAGAAAATTTTTCTCAAAAACCGCGTGAAAAAACAAAAAAAACAGGCAGGCAATGTGCTCGATGTGGTGATCCGGAAAGGGAGATGGTTTTTAATGTAGAGGGAATGAGTTGTGCTTCTTGTGCGCTATATTTGGAAATGACTTTGTCAAGAAATGAAAAAGTTAGCGAAGCTAAGGTTGATTACAGTTCAAAGAAAGGTGTTATTGTGGGTTGCCTAAGCCGGAGTGATGTTTTAGATATTGTTGAAAAGCTTGGGTTTAAGGCGAAAGTTCTAGATGGGGGTTAATAAAGTTGTTTAAATTTGGAAATGAATTGGTATACGTGGAAGGTGTTTTTTTGTGAGTGATGGTCGAATTGTAGAGCTAGAGATTAAGGTCGCTGATCAGGAGGATTTATTGCAGGCATTAAACACGATTGTTGCAGATCAGCAAAAGCAAATTAGCAAATTGGAAGAAACCTGT
>DAOVUK010000526.1 GCA_030632625.1 Gammaproteobacteria bacterium | reverse complement strand
TGCTTAACACCCTGGCGGTCGTTACATGACCGTAGAGACAAGGCATGCCTTGTCTCTACAATTTGGAAAAGGTCGCATTTTTGTGAAGAGCCGTTAATTAATTTTTGCCCTTAGTGACGTTTCCCTGATAATTCACTTCCCTTAACCGGTAGGATTTAAATCAAAGAACATCAACAAACAAAAAATCATAACAGCCATAAATTACCCCTTAAATGTAATTTATGGATATAAAAGTCTTTTTTAAGGCCATTATGTGTAAAAATTGATATTTCAATAATAACATCTATAATAACCCTAAATAGGATCTTTATTTGTTTTATTTTAACTTTATAGCTCAATTTGGGACTATTATGGACTTTTATACCCTTTCAGATAACGGCATAGCAGCAGAACTTGGTCATCGTATCAAAGCACTTCGTCTGCGTAAAAACATCACCCAGAAAGAACTGGCTGATGCCGCAACATTATCACTCAATTCAATTAAGTCTATTGAATCAGGCAGCAGCAAGCTGTCAACGCTTATCGCAGTTTTAAGAGAACTCCAGGCTCTGGATCATCTGGATAACTTCATACCTGAGATCTCAATCAGTCCAATACAGCTGGCAAAAATGCAGGGCAAAGTGAGACAACGAGCTTCCGGTGAACGTCTGACGGATAAAACAAAGGACGATTCTGAATGGTGAAAAAAATTGACACCGCTATTGTTAAGTTATGGGGAGATACTGTGGGCGCAGTATCATGGCTGGATGATCGTGCCTATGGAATTTTTGAATATGACAGGGACTTTCTTAAAAAAGGACTGGATATTTCACCACTTTACATGAGCCTGGATGAAGCCAGAAAAGGCGATGCCAGGTTCTTTTTTTCATCACTTAACAAAGACACCTTTTTAGGCTTGCCAGGTCTGTTAGCAGATACATTGCCCGATAAGTTTGGTAACAGTATTATTGATTCCTGGTTAGCACGAAATGGCCGTGATAGTTCCAGCTTTAGTCCAATAGAACGACTTTGCTATACCGGCAAGCGGGGCATGGGCGCTTTGGAATTTTTTCCTGCAGTTATTGATCAGTATGATGATTCAGTCCCAGTCGAGGTATCTGAGCTGGTTAAACTGGCACAGGAAATTATGAGCAGACGAACAGGAATGGCTGCTCAGTTAGGTGGAGCAGAAGCTGATAATGCTGATGCCATTATGGATATTTTGCGTGTTGGTACATCAGCAGGTGGTGCCAGACCCAAAGCAGTGATTGCGATGAATAACGCAGGCCAGATTCTGTCCGGGCAGGCAGAGGTACCGAAGGGATATGACTATTGGCTGCTGAAGTTCGATGGCGTTACAGACCTGGAATTAGGTGAGCCTGGTGGTTATGGCCGGATTGAATATGCCTATTATCTTATGGCAAAAGCTGCAGGTATCAATATGACAGAATGCCAACTACTAGAAGAGAATGGTCGGGCACATTTTATGACCAAACGCTTTGACCGTATTAATGGAAAAAAACAACACATGCAGTCACTCTGTGGTATAGCGCACTATGATTTTAATATGGCAGGTGCTTATAGTTATGAACAAGCCTTTGAAGTCATGCGACGATTACGTCTCAGCAAGGCTGAAGCCACAGAACAATATCGACGAATGTTATTCAATATCATTGCCCGCAATCAGGATGATCACACTAAAAATATCTCCTTCCTAATGAACTCGAAAGGCAAATGGAAACTATCCCCTGCCTATGATGTGACCTATTCACACAATCCTGCCGGAAAATGGACTAATCAGCACCAAATGAGCGTGAATGGCAAACGCGATCATTTCACCAGAGAAGAACTTATCAATACTGGAAAATCAATCAGTCTATCCAGGCCGCAAGTCATTATGAATGATGTTGTCGCGGCCGTTGAACAATGGCCAGAATATGCAAAGGATGTTGGTGTAAAGGAAAAAGTAATCTTAGAGATAAGCAAACACCATCGGAAAAACTTAAAATAGAGTCACTACTTTATCCTGAGTATTGGT
>DAOVUK010000404.1 GCA_030632625.1 Gammaproteobacteria bacterium | reverse complement strand
GGGATAACGGATTTTATGATAGGCTCAGGAACATGCTGTGCTTTATCAACTGCATTCAGCATAGCAAGATATTGATCCATTGCCGGCTTTTCCTCGGCACCCACATAAGTATCCATCAGTACCAGAGAGCTTATACTTTTGGGGTGCTTTAATATCATCTCAGTTGCCCACATGCCGCCGACTGAGATACCTATAATTGAAAATTCTTCAATGCCCAGAGCTTGAGTTAAAGCCCAGTAATCATCCGCTATTTGTTCAATGGAATAATTATCCTGATTAATTGAATCCGATAAACCATGCCCCCATAAGTCAGGCACTATACATCGATACTTTTTGCTTAATAATTGTATCTGCGGATACCATGAGGTACAGTCAAATAAGAAACTATGACCAAAGAGGATGGGCTCACCATAGCCTATATCCAGATAATGTAATTCTTTTCCGTTGATATTAATCTTTGGCATTTATGTGTTCCCTGTTATTTTCGAATATCGTAGCAAAAGAACTACACCCGATGAGTTTGAGTCAGGGCAGGTTACTGAAAAGCTAAGAAAGCGTATAACATTCTCATGCTATTAATATATTCCTTTTGGCGTTCAGTTATCCTTATAAAGGCGGCATAAACGAATACGCTTATCTAATTCTTTTTGCATTTGTTTATAGCGAGAATCTTTTGTCGTACCATATTGGCGTTTAAATCGACCTGCCTGCAGGCCTTCGGGTAAATTGTTAATGCGGGGCATATAATCATCTTCACCTGTTATTCTGGACATGGCTTTTTGTAATGATCGGGCCGATGACTCAGACGTCACTGCCATGGTGCCAAACTTGACACCAGCTTGATCGGCTGCTAAATCAGCAAAGCTGAAACCACTGCCGCCTTGAGAATCAGACACTTCTTTAAAGATGCCTGTTGCATGAGCCAGCGCATCCCCTGCAGCAGAGGAAAGAAAAGCGGATATACTAAAGTGCTGCATTAAATCGCGTCGCATACGAAGAGTGGCTTTGAGTTTTATTTTAGAGCGACTCTTTTGTTGATAGTTTTGTTGTTCGAATGTTTCACCAATAATGCTGTCAATATTTTTTCCTGCGGCGTGCATGGCGAGGACAAATAAAAGTGCTTTGTTTTCTGCGACAGCACTGACGCCGGCATCAGCAGAACGTGTTAATGCAAACTGAAATAAGGGTTGTAATATTTTTGACAGGCTGGGCTGGCTTTTTTGATAACTTACTTGCCGGCTTAGTTGTGATAGTTTCTGCTGATAAAGTCTGATGGTCTTTTTTTCACTTTCACTGAACAATAGGGACTGGCCGCGCTGTTTTAATTGTTTAACAGCTTCCCAGTCTGCTGTGTAGGTCAGGCTTAATTGCTGTGGACTGAGTTCTACTTTCTGCAGTGCGTTGACCAGTTGCTGGTATTCTGAAAACTGATAGAAATACTGGTTTGAAAAATTCCAGACAGGCTGTATGAGATAACCGGGTATTGTCAATGTACCAAAATTTACTTTGTCTATCTGCAGTTTATCTTGTGCGGATGTTTTTAAACCCAGAGATAAATTAATATAGTGACCTAATGGATTATCAGGTAAGCGGATGCTTAGGTTAATGCTCAGTTGTTTATTCGATAACAGACTGTTAGCCAGGATTTTTGGCGCTTGCTGGCTTTGGGATGAATTTAAAAAAGAGAGACTGCCCGTCAGCAGCGCATTAATATCCTGCTCCGATAACATTAAATGACCTGTTTGCCCCTGCTTTAAATGACGCGGATCATGCTGTTTAAGAATTTGTTGCACTCTTGCTATGTCCTGATGCTCTGGAACAGAATGACTTGTCACCAAAGCGGTATCACTCATTGAAAAGCCCAATAGAACGAAAGGTAAAACAATGACTGAAAACAAAATGAATTTCAGTGTGAATTTGATAAATTTAAAGATCAATGTATGACTTCCTATTACTGTATGATTAAGTTTTTGAGCAAGTGTTATGCCATATCATCATACTTTGAATAGTTAGTGTCCAGCCTCATGGAACTTTATGCATTGTATAGGGTTTTCACTCCATGCTCACCCACATTTCTCTGTGCCATTATCAAAGGTGTATTTGCAAAAGATTTTGACAATCAAATCAATATTCATAAGCTATCCACCATTACTGAACACCTGGTTTTAGAGCAAGCTATAAAATTGCTTATGGAATGCTTATTCTGCTTATAAGAATTAGTTTAGTCAACTGAACAAGCCACTTCCACATAAGTTAATATGGCGTGTTTTTTGCTGACAAATCCAGTAAATTCTTTTAGAACTCAATATCAAGGATAAATTTATACATGAAGTTCATTAAACAAACATTTATTGCTGTATCTGTTTTTACCGTGTTGATCTTCGCAGGCGCTGCTGTTGTTGTAAGATTTAGTGGTTGATTTTACTCTTTACGATTACGGCAGACCCTTTGAATTCTCTTAATATGTATTAAGGTGATTTGATTTTAAGATAATTCAAGATTATACTTTGAAATATCTTAAGGAGAATTTATGTGGTTTGATCGGCATATTGAAAAAAGCATTCTATCTGCAACTCAAAGCAGACCCGTTGTGTTGTTGACAGGGGCTCGTCAAACGGGAAAAAGTTCACTATTCCAGCGTATGTTTCGTGATGTGCAATATATTACTCTGGACAGTATCCAATATGCGGAACAGGCAAAAGAAAATCCTGATTATTTTCTTAGTAATTTCAAAAAGCCGGTTATTTTGGATGAAATCCAGTACGCACCTGAAATTTTCCGTCATATTAAGCTGTTGGTCGATCAAAATAGAAAGCAATATGGGCAATGGCTATTAACAGGCAACCAGAAATTTGAGTTGATGCAGTCGGTTGGGGATAGTCTTGCGGGTAGAATACGTATCATACACCTTGAGACATTGAGTGCCCTGGAAATCAGACGCAAGAGAACAGATAATAAATTAGCTGACTTTATATGGAAGGGTGGTTATCCTGAATTATGGTCAAATCCAGCATTAGACATTCATTCATTTTTTGAAGACTATATCCAGACTTATCTTGAACGGGATCTCAGACAGATTATTAATATTAGTAACCTGGTCGATTTTCAACGATTTTTACGTATCTGTGCGGCACGTATAGGGCAATTGATAAATTATCGGAACATGGCAAAGGATGTAGGTGTTTCAGATGTGACGATTAAAAGCTGGTTAGGTGCCTTAGAACAAAGTGGGATTATCTATCGTCTACCTCCTTTTTATGCCAATATGGGCAAACGATTTGTCAAATCTCCCAAACTTTATTTTGCTGATCAGGGTTTAGCTTCCTATTTATTAAATATTCATAATTATGAGCAATGGCAAAATCATATATATAAAGGAAATCTTTGGGAAAATGTTGTTTTTTGTGAGTTAATCAAAACAGGCTTGTACAAACCAGGGAAAAATTTATTTTTTTAACGTGATCAAAATGGTGTGGAAATGGATTTTCTCATTGAAGACTCTGTAGCAGAGTTTTCACCAATAGTTTTGATCGAAGCAAAAGCCAGTGAAAAAACTGCGAATAATAAACTTAATTTTTCTAAAATATCGCCTTTATTTGAGACACGCCCTGTCCAGTGTCTGTTGATGTCAAATATCAATCAGATAATG
>DAOVUK010000307.1 GCA_030632625.1 Gammaproteobacteria bacterium | reverse complement strand
TATTGATGGAACTGATGCTGATATAAAGTCTGATAAGAAAAAAGGGATTGATAGAAACTCTTTAAAAGTGGGTGATTATGTGGGCTTTATTGATAATGAGGGTCAGGAAGTGTTTGGTCAGGTGACGAAACTTAATCCCAAGACCGCAGGTGTTTTAGTTGGAAAAGTAAAATGGCGAGTTCATTATGCTTCATTAAGTCCTGTGCTGGATGGACAAATGGGCAGCAGCCTGATTTTAGAAGGAAAAGTGATTCAAAATGAGTAAAAACTATATGCTGTATGAAAACTTGCAGGAAATGACGGTTAATGTACTCAAAGATCGCCTGAAACTTATCCAAAATGCAAAAAAAGTAACACGTAAAGCTGAGATTATAGATGAAATCAGACGCTACGTGCTCTCTGAACAAATTGAAGACGGCTGGCATAAGCTGGGTAATCTGGAACAGCAGGCGATCGCAGAAGCACTTTATCACTGGCATGGAGAATTCCATCGCGATCGCTTTGCAGCAAAATATAGTATACTGCCTGGATTTTTTGTCACTCGATATTCTCAATATAAGTATGTAGAAGATAGTGCTTACCTGGGTTTGTTTTTTTTCAACAACTATATTCCACAGGATTTGCAGACAATATTAAAAAAGTTTGTTGCAAAGCCGGAAGCTAATACGGTTATTACTCATGCAGATGTCCCGCAAAAGTATCTGAAACACCACAGCAGTGAAGCACAAAATGATTTTGATGATCAAGGTATTGAGATAAAAGCATTGTCTGCAGAAATCTTAATCCGTCATGATTTGCCTGCAATATTGAATTTGGTCACACAGGGGAAAATCACCGTCAGCGACAAAACAGGTGTGGCCACTAGTGCATCAATGCGTTCGCTGGAAGCTGTTTTGTCAGGCGGTGATTATTATCAACCTGAACAGCAGCGAAAAATTGATAATTATGAAGGTGGTCCAATTCGTCCCATAAAGACCTATGCCTGGCCCTTGTTATTACAAACTTCCGGTTTGGCAAATTGCAATGGTAAAAAACTGGCACTGACCAGAAAAGGTATTAAAGCACTGACGGCACCTTTTGCTGAGACTATCAAGGTGATTTATGAGCGCTGGAGAGATAAAGGTTTGCTCGATGAATACAGCCGTATTAATCTGGTGAAAGGGCAAAAAGCAAAGGGGCGCGTTATGACGTCTCCTGCTGAAAGACGCTATGAAATAGAAATTATTTTATCACAGTGTCCTGTGGGAGAATGGATCGGTATTGATGATCTGTTTCGCTTTATCCGTGCCGGAGACTTTGACCTTAATCTTTGTCATGACTATTTCAGGCTCTACCTTGAAGAGCAGGGTTATGGCACTTTAGGTTATGCTGAAAATCCCTTTGAGGTTCTGGAAGGGCGTTATATCATGGTGTATCTGTTTGAGTACCTTGCGACTCTGGGTATGATTGATATTGCCTATATACCGCCTTATCTCGTTCGCAGTGATTACAATGATCTCTGGGGTGCAAGTGAAATCGTATTTTTGAGCCGTTATGATGGCTTGCTTTATTTTCGTCTTAATGCCCTGGGTGACTATTGTATCGGGAGGAATGGGCAATATCAGCCTGAGCAGATAGAAACACCGTATTTATTTGAAATAAATCAACAACTGGAAATCACCCTTATCCGCGATATACAAGCGGATGAACAACAGGTACTCAGTCTTTTTAGTACTAAGATTGATAGTAATCAATGGGAACTTTCAGAAAAATTAACTCTGGACGCCCTGGAGCAAGGTCAGAGCACAGAGGATTTTTATGATTTTCTTGAACAGCGATGCGAACAGAAACTACCTGAAGCAGTGGAAGACTTTTTTGACCAGTTACAACATCAGTCAAGTGCATTTTCTGATGTAGGGATGGCGCAAATTATTCGTTCTTCTGCACGTTTAATTAAGATGATTAGCGCGGATGCTACAACCAGAAATCTGTGTCAGCAAGTGGATAGCAAGACGGTTATTGTACCGGATAGAAAAGAAAAAGAGTTTCGTAAGGCATTGAAAAAACTGGGCTATTTATTTCCCATCACAAGAAGCAAATTATAATTAATACAAACCCATGAGAAAAACTAAGCCCTTTGAAGCAGTAAGCCCTGAAACGAATCCTGTTTATCAGACCTATTTATCCTATAGCAAAGAGAAGCAGGAAGTCTTACAGGTTTTTGCTGTTGTACACCGCTCGGTTAATCAAATACAAATGTCTGCTTTGCTGCTGATGCTTCACCGTACTCATGGTTTGGGTTCAGAAAAAAATGGCTTTCATAAAATTCAAGAACTTAGAAACTTTATAGAGAAAGCTGTCAAAGATGGCGTCTTATCAAATAAGGGAGCTCTGGTTCGTTGCCATGATGATATAATTTTTCCATTAATAATGGAAACCATACAACAGGGAACATTTAAAAATATAAAGAGTGCTGCAGAAGCTCATGTTCCCTATCTTACTCCCCAGTCAAAATATCACCAGCCAGAGTCAGAAATAATCTTTGATAATCTAAGAATTATGCGTATGGCTTTGTTTTCCAGAAATGATCAGGATTTTCTGAGACTGGTTAGTTTTAAAAGTTATGAGTATCCTTTTCAAAATATAAATTTTGCCTATTTTGCTGGTATTGAACAGCCTTTTTATCCTCATGTTTTTGAATATTTTACACCCCAAATCCGCTATTTTATTTTAGCCAATGCACTGCAGGACTGGAAAACCGATAAGGTACCACAAAAGCTTGCTGTAGATTTGTTAATGCAAATAATCAAAGATTTTGAGAAAGAGGCAGAGATTAATAAAAAATCACAGTTTCCTGATGGCTTGACTTATCTGTTGGCTGAATTATATATAGCAGGTGGTGATTTCTCTACGGCAGAAAAATTGCTTTCATCCCAGCTTTCAATTAATAGTTCAAATGGAGGGAAAGACTCTATCAGTCTGACATTGTATGCAAAGATAAAAATGCATCAGGGTTTTTATGATGAAGCTATTGAGCTTTATCAGAAGGTATTGGAAGTCATTAGAAAACAAACACGGAAACGTAAAGTAAGCCTGCCTGAGCGTGATGGTGTTTATTATATACTGGCTTTACTTGGAAAAAATGAAATTACTTATACAAACCTTGCCGTGCAGGAGATTAAGGAGAGGGTTAGAAAGTCTGCTACTGAAAAATATCCATTATTGGCTAACTTGATTGATGTTATGGAAGGCAGAATAGACTTTGAACATGCGGTTCTGCTGGACTGGATAGATGCGGACAAAAACGCAGATTATATTTTACTCTGGACACTCTGTCGTCATTGGCTAAATAAAAAAATATCCAGAACATCGCTGGTCAATTTGCAAAAATGCTCCATAGATGCCAAAAAAAATGGATATTATTGGTATTATATGGAAAGCCAGCTGATTTTAAATAAGGAAGATAAAACGATGCTTGATTCCGCCTTATTACAAGCGGACTCAATACGAAAGCAATCGTGGACAGAATTGCTGGCCTGGACACCATTAGTGGATTTAATTTGTCCGCTTCCACAATGGCAAAGATCCTTGTTCTTATTACAGGCGATTAATCAAGCAGAGATACCTGAAAACATAACTTTGGGACAAAATACAGCTAAGCAGAGCAGACTGATCTGGCGTGTTAAATTTTATGGTAATGATTGTGTTTTAGAACCCAGAGAGCAAGTCCTGGGTAAAAATAACAACTGGTCATCAGGTCGTGCTGTTTCATTACAACGACTCTATGAAGAAACGGATAACTATGACTATCTGACGGCTCAGGATAAAAAAATGTGCCGTCAATTTGAAACAGAAGTTGAATCGTATTCTTACGCTCGACATCAGAAAGTCTATTATGCTGCTTCCGGACTGGCTTTATTAAAAGAAGCGGTTGGGCATCCTCTGTTGTTTCTCAGTGATGATCCTAAGCAAATGCTTGAATTAACGCAGGATGAAGTGAAACTGGAGGTCCAAAACAATAAAAATCAGTTCACGATAAAAATCACACCCTTTCCGCAACAAATGGATAATTACCTGATTATACAGAGTACCACTAATAAAGCTCAATTAATTGAATTATCAAAGCAGCATCAGAGGATCATTGCAATAGTTGGACAAAATGGGTTAACGGTTCCAGCCAAAGCCAAACAGCAATTACTTGACACCATAAATGCCATTGCCCCGTTAATGACAATTCACTCTGATATTGCTGTGAAAGCCAGTGATGCAGCCAAACGTGTTAAAGCCAATCCTCTGCCGCAGATTCACATTCAACCCTGGGAGGATGGTTTATTATTTGACTGCTATACTCAGCCTTTCTCCGGGCCTTTCTCTGAACCTAAGTCAGATAAAGATCCGAAAGCCGGGCAGGGGCCCTTGTTTCGCCCCGGTCATGGTCATGCTATTATTTTGTCTGAGGTCGATGGTGTCGCTTGTCAAACCCGTCGTGATCTGGAGAAGGAGAAAGAACTGGCTGTCAGGATACCCGGACAATGTCCTTTACTGGATGAGCATTCGGACTGGCACTGGCCTCTGTAGGATACTGAAGATGCCCTGGAAACCTTATTACAATTACAGTCGCTTGATGACAAGATTATCATCAAGTGGCCTGAGGGTGAAAAGCTCAAAGTAAAAAGACAGCATAATATGAAACAAATGCAAGTCAGTTTGAAAAAAAACAAAGACTGGTTTGAACTGGATGGCCAATTGAAACTGGATGACGGTCAGATCATTGCCATGCAGAATTTATTTGACCTGATGCAGATGTC
>DAOVUK010000011.1 GCA_030632625.1 Gammaproteobacteria bacterium | reverse complement strand
TTGCTCCCATACCCTCAAGACCGCCCTTTTCCAATAGCCACTCAAAAACAAGTCCTGCAAAATACCAGCTATAGGTAGGAGGCGTGTTATACATAGAATCATTATCAGCATGTGTTTTATAGTTCAGCATTGCAGGCGTAGATTCTGCTGCCTGGCCAATCAGATCTTCACGAATAATGACTATAGTTAAACCCGCAGGTCCAACATTTTTTTGAGCACCGGCATAAATCATTCCAAATTTTGATACATCAATAGGACGTGACAATATAGTTGATGACATATCAGCAATCAGCGGCACATTACCTGTATCAGGAATATAATCGAATTCGACACCGCCAATTGTTTCATTAGGTGTGTAATGAACATAAGCAGCATCAGGATTTAATGACCAGGTCGAGAATTCAGGGATCGTTGTGAAACCGGAGTCTTCTGATGTAGCAACCACATTGACATCACAATAACGTTTTGCTTCAGCAATGGCCTTTTTGGACCACATGCCTGTATTGACATAATCTGCAGTTTTCTTATCGCCCAATAAGTTTAAAGGTATTGCAGCAAATTGCTGGCTGGCACCACCTTGTAAGAAAAGAACTTTGTAGTTATCAGGAATAGACATCAGAGTTCTTAAATTGGCTTCCGCTTTGCTGGCAATAGACATAAAAGCCTTACCACGGTGTGACATTTCCATAACAGACATGCCTTCTCCACCCCAGTCAAGCATTTCTTCACTGGCTTTTTTGATTACAGCTTCGGGTAACATTGCGGGGCCCGCACTAAAATTGAAAACTCTAGACATCTTTTATCCTTATGACTTTAGAAATAAAAAAATAGGGTGTTTAAAAAATTAAGGTACCCATACAGACGCATGGATACCAACAGCACTTTTTATCATAGGAATATGTTTATGAAAAAAAGTGCCAGTACATAATCTGGCTCTTCACAAAAATGCGTACTTTTCCAAATTGTAGAGACAAGGCATGCCTTGTCTCTACGGTCACGTAACGACCGCCGGGTGGTAAGCATACGTAGAGACGTTGCATGCAACGTCTCTACCCTATCTATGAATGGCTGAATTCACCGAGTGAATACAAAAAGTACGAATAATGTGAAGAACCCAAAATCTTAATCCTCAGGTGGCGTATCGTCTTCCTCGGCTGAAGGCTCTTCATTGGCTGAAGACTCCTCACCAGCTGAAGGCTCTTCATTGGCTGAAGGCTCTTGCCCATCCTGAACAACGTCACTGCCATTTTCTTCATTAGAGTCCTGTTCAGGGACTTCACCCTCTTCAAGCTCATCTTCATCATCAACAACTGTTTCGCAAACACGCTCAATTTGTACCAGTTTTTCATTTTTGGTTAAGCGGATCAGGCGTACACCCTGGGTATTTCGACCAACCACTGAGACTTCAGTTGAGCGAGTTCGAACAATTATACCGCCATCAGTAATCAGCATTATTTCACTGCTTTCATCGAGCAGACATGCACCTACCATAGAACCATTACGTTCTGAGGTTTTAATTGCCAGCACACCCATTCCACCACGTCCTTTGACGGGATATTCTGAAATTTTAGTGCGTTTACCATAACCATTTTCAGTAGCAGTCAGCACATAACGATCTTCACACTCTGGCGGTACTACAATCAGAGAAACCACTTTTTGTTCACCAGAAAGCCTGATACCTCGAACACCAGTTGCCACGCGCCCTGTAGTACGCACCAGCGATTCATTAAAACGAATCGCTTTACCTTCAGTACTGAATAACATGATATCCTGCTGACCATCCGTCAGCTGAACATCAATCAGTTTGTCTCCCTCACGCAGCTCAATTGCACGGATACCATTTGCTCTGGGCCTTGAATAATCAAGCAGAGGTGTCTTTTTCACCGTACCATTCGCTGTAGACTGAAGAATAAACTGGCCATCAATAAATTCTTTGATAGGTAATATAGCGTTGACTTTTTCACCTTCTGACAAAGGCAGAAGATTAATAATGGGACGACCTCTGGAACCACGACTTGCCAGTGGCAGTTCGTATACTTTTTTCCAGTAGACCTGGCCGGCATTGGTAAAACATAAAATAGTATCATGACTTGAAGCAACAAAGAGCTTATCAATAAAGTCTTCATCCTTCATGGATGTTGCGGATTTACCACGACCGCCGCGACGTTGTGCTGCATAATCGGCAAGCGGCTGAGTCTTAACATAACCTTCATGTGACAGCGTAACAACCCGTTCTTCTTCTGCAATCATGTCTTCCATGCAAAGATCATCTTCCGATTCTCTGATCTCTGTACGACGTTCATCACCATATTGACTCAGAACAGCTTCCAGTTCTTCACGAATAATCCCCATAAGCACTGCATGACTGCCTAAGATGGTCAGATACCACTCAATTTTTTCAATAATTTCTTTATATTCTGTAACAATTTTTTCAATTTCAAGGCCAGTCAGACGATGCAGGCGTAAATCCAGAATAGCCTGAGCCTGAACAGGTGATAGATGATAACCATCATCAGACAGACCATATTGCTGTTCAAGACCATCCGGACGGGACTGTTCCCCGCCACCGGAAAGTAATTCTTTCACCAGACCGGGTTCCCAGGGTTTAGCGATCAGTTTTTCTTTTGCTTCCTGTGGATTAGCTGATTCTTTAATGGTTTTGATCAGCGGATCGATATTTGCCAGTGCCACAGCCTGGCCTTCCAGAATATGTGCCCGCTCTCGCGCTTTTCTTAATTGATAAACTGTACGACGGTTGACCACTTCACGACGATGACGAATAAATTGTTCAATCAGCTCTTTAAGGTTGAATAATTTAGGCTGACCATCGACCAGAGCAACCATATTGATGCCAAAGACATTCTGCATGGCGGTATGTTTGTATAAGGTATTGACCAGAACATCGGTGGATTCACCGCGTTTGACTTCAATAACCATACGCATACCGTCTTTATCTGACTCATCACGTAATTCTGAAATACCTTCAATTTTCTTTTCTTTAACCAGTTCCGCAATACGTTCTATGAGGCGTGCTTTATTTACCTGATAGGGTAATTCAGTGACCACGATACGCTCGCGGCTGTTAGGCATTTCTTCAATCTCAACCCGGGCTCTGACCCGGATACGACCACGACCGGTATGATAGGCCTCATGGATACCGCGGGAACCGTTAATAATACCTGAAGTTGGAAAATCAGGGCCAGGTATCAGTTTAATTAAATCAGGGATGCTTATTTCAGAATCATCAATAAATGCCAGACAGGCGCTAATGACTTCAGTCATATTATGAGGTGGTATATTGGTTGCCATTCCCACCGCAATACCGGAAGAACCATTGATCAGCAGATTAGGGATCTTGGTGGGTAAAACAACCGGCTCATGCTCTGATTCATCATAGTTAGCGGTGAAATCAACCGTTTCTTTATCGATGTCCGCTAAAAGTTCATGGGAAATCTTCGCCATACGCACTTCGGTATAACGCATAGCAGCGGGAGAATCACCATCAACAGAACCAAAGTTACCCTGGCCGTCAACTAACATGTAGCGCAGAGAAAAATTCTGTGCCATACGTACGATGGTGTCATAAACTGCGGTATCACCATGAGGGTGATATTTACCGAGAACTTCACCGACAATACGTGCGGATTTTTTATAGGCTTTGTTGAAATCCATGCCCGCTTCGTGCATGGCATAAATGACTCGTCGGTGAACCGGTTTGAGACCGTCGCGAACATCGGGAAGTGCGCGTCCTACAATTACGCTCATCGCATAATCCATATAGGACTGCTTCATCTCCTCCTCAATATTAATATGAAGGAGTTCTTTTGCAAAATCTGACATTGAGTACTTATATATCCGTTTTTTTGATTTTTCTCAACAGACTAGAGCATCGTCTTGCCTTCATGCTTGTTAACATCACAGAGGCGTAAAACAGGTACTCTAAAAAACTGCAATATCATAGCACAGATCAATGCGCTATGTGCTCTTTAATTGCGATTAAAAAGTAGATATTTTAGCATTTATCAAACATTGCTCATTAAGGCTTTAATTTTTTCAGAATCAGGGTTTAATACCACCCCTTTTTCAGTCACAATGGCATCGACTAATTCAGCGGGTGTCACATCAAATGCAGGATTTCTTGCCTGTGCTCCCTGTGCAGCCACTGGATGTCCGCTGCATCCCAGAACCTCTTCAGTGGAGCGTTCTTCAATAGGAATCTCGTCACCTCCGGCAATGTTCATATCGATTGTCGTCGTCGGTGCTGCAACCATGAATTTTATACCATGGTAGCGAGCCAGAACGGCTAATGCATAAGTACCGATTTTATTGGCCACATCGCCGTTTGAGGCAATTCGATCAGAGCCAACAATAATCCAGCGAATTGGCTGATCACCTGCCTGTGATGTTTTGATCATATGTGCCGCAGCACCTTCCACTAATATTGACACGGGTATGTCATCATGCACCATTTCCCACGCCGTCAAACGGGCACCCTGCAGCCAGGGACGGGTTTCATCAGCATAAACCCTGCTGATTTTATTGTCTGCAAAAGCACTGCGAATGACACCTAATGCAGTACCATAACCACCTGTTGCCAGTGCACCGGCATTACAATGGGTTAAAACAGCACACTTTTCAGCAATTAATTGTGCGCCCAGTTCACCCATTTTAACATTAGCGGCAATATCATCTTCATGAACCTGCTGAGCCAGAGAGAGCAAAGCAGGCACCGGATCGTCAACGGCCAGCCCTTTTATCACTTCACGCATCAAATCAATTGCCCAAAAAAGATTCACCGCTGTCGGTCTTGATTGTGCCAGGGTTTGCAGATCGGTGTCTATTGCCTGCTGCCAGTTTTCAGGATTCTCAGCAAAACGTTGTCTGGCAGCAATGACAATACCATATGCCGCGGTAATGCCAATCGCAGGGGCACCACGGACAACCATATCAGTAATCGCCTGGGCAACCGATTTGACGTCCGTCAGAGTAATATAGGTGTATTCAGCCGGCAATAGGCGCTGATCCAGTAATTGCAGTGCATCATCCTGCCAGATAATGGGTTTGATTGAATCATAGGGCTTGCCTGTCATATTTACCTTACCTTTATAAAAATTTGTTCTATCTTATAATCAAACACACTCAAGGTGTATACTAAACACTCAATAAAGTTAAATACCCGAGGTTCCTTTGCTAAAAAAACAGCCACAAAGCCTGTCAGCACAGAGAAATCTGCAAGCCGTTGATGCCATAATTCATGCTCGCTGGATTATACCGGTTGAACCCGATGACACAGTTTATGAAAATCATTCTCTGGTAATACAACATGGGAAAATTCTCGATATTTTAGCCACTGAGCGCTGCCATAAAAAATATCATAGTCAAACTGAGCATCATCTGGACACTCATGCTCTCATTCCCGGTTTTGTCAATACTCATACCCATGCAGCCATGAGTCTGATGCGCGGCATGGCTGATGATCTGCCGCTGATGGAATGGCTTTCTGAACATATCTGGCCGACTGAAGGAAAATGTGTCAATTATCAATTTGTTAAAGACGGCACTAATTTAGCTGTGGCAGAAATGCTCAGAGGTGGAACAACCACGTTTAACGACATGTATTTTTTTCCCGATGCTGCCGCAAAATCAGCTGACGAAGCCGGCATACGCGCATCATTGGGGCTCATTATGATTGATTTCCCTTCTGCCTGGGGTAAAAACAGTGACGATTATCTGCATAAAGGTCTGCAGTTACATGAACAATATCGACATCATCCCCTGATTTCAACGGCATTTGCCCCGCATGCACCCTATACTGTTTCCGATGAGCCTCTGGGACAAGTGAAAACTTATGCAGAGAAGCTGGATATCCCTATACATATTCACCTTCATGAAACACAGTATGAAGTGACACAGGCAATTGCCAATACCGGAATGCGTCCTATTGCCCGACTTGAAAAGCTGGGACTATTATCACCCCTGCTTTTGACCGTCCATATGACGCAACTGCAAGACGATGAAATTGATCTGCTCAAGCGTCACGGTGTTCATGTGGTTCATTGTCCCGAATCTAATCTCAAATTAGCCAGCGGCTTTTGTCCTGTTGCCAGGCTGAACACCAGGAAAATCAATATTGCCATTGGCACCGACGGCGCGGCCAGCAATAATGACCTCGATATGCTCAGTGAAATGCGCAGTGCGGCACTACTGGCCAAGGCAGTTGCTGGTGATGCATCAGTTATTCCCGCTCATACCGCCCTCAAAATGGCTACACTTAACGGCGCAAAAGCACTCGGACTGGATTCAGTAACGGGTTCTTTAACTCGGGATAAATCAGCAGATATTACGGCAATCAATTTGGACCGGATTGAAACTCAACCTATCTATCACCCCATTTCACAAATTGTCTATTCCTCCAGCCGTGATCAAGTCACCGATGTCTGGGTACAGGGAAAGCATTTACTTAATAACCGTCAATTGACCACCCTTGATGAACAACAAATTAAACAAAAGGCTTCTGAATGGGGAGAAACAATAAGATTAGAGGTTGAGAATTAAGATTTTTCATAGAGTTACTCACTTTATACAAAAAAGCAAAAATAATTCATGATTCATAGTGCAAATTTCGACTTTTATAGCTAAATTTAAGATAATAGCTTAAATTTATCTATTATTAGTTCAGGAACATAATGACTGTTACACACACCCAAGAAAAAAATAATGAGCCGGAAGATAAGCACTTCAGCAATGTTGATCCCCAGGAAGTGGCTAAATTTGAGGCCATGTCGACGCGCTGGTGGGATAAAGAAGGTGAATTTAAACCTTTGCATGATCTGAACCCGGCACGCCTGGGATATATAAAAAAGCGTGCTGATGGACTACAGGGCAAACTTATACTGGATGTTGGCTGCGGCGGGGGTATTTTATCTGAAAGCATGGCACACGAAGGTGCTGATGTGACTGGAATTGATATGGGTGATGCCAATCTGACCATTGCAAAAATGCATTTATATGAATCCGGTGAAAAAGTGACTTACCGGAAAATTACTGTCGAAGAACTGGCAGCAGCTGAGCCCGGTCATTATGATGTGGTCACGTGTCTTGAAATGCTGGAGCATGTACCCGATCCAGGCTCAATTATTAATGCCTGCAGAAAATTAGTCAAACCTGAAGGACATGTTTTTTTCTCAACGGTGAACCGCAATGCCAAATCTTATGCAATGGCTATCATCGGTGCTGAATACATTATGAAATTATTGCCCAAAGGCACACATGATTTCAAAAAATTCATTCGCCCTGCCGAACTGGATCAATGGATCCGTGCCGCCGAACTAAAAACGCAACATATTTCCGGCATGACCTATAATCCACTCACCGGGCATTGTGTACTCAGTGATAATGTTGATATTAATTATCTGGTGCATGCCTGCCCTGTTAAATAGAGCTCTTAAATAATAATTATAATTAAAAAAATTTAACGAACCGTCATGCTTACAAAATTTTTCAGGAAGCACATAACATTTAAGAAGATATTAATATCGGCTTTTTTTATTTTAATCATTAACAATGCCTATTTAATTATTATTAATAGTAGTAGTAGTAGTATCAGCGCTAATGAGCTCGATACTCATTTTTTTTATACACCCCATTTTTTCCTACTGCTCATAGGTATTATTTTAAGTCTGCTTATTAGTCTGCTGCTGTATACTGGCAGGCTCAATTTTACTGCCAGAACATCTTTCATAGCTACGCCTCTGGATAATTCTGCAAATTACTCCCATATCGATTCAATGTTATTTCAGTCCAGCCCGACCATTTTATGTATTAAGGACAACAATGGGCGCTGGCTGAGAGCGAGTAAAGAATATTTGAATTTTTTAGGCGATCAATATGTGGATTATTATGGAAAAACCGATATAGAATTAGTAAAAACCTCAAATATTAATGCTCAGTTTCTTATTCCCAATGCAATAACAGAAAATCAGGTATGGCAGCAGAGAAAAGCCGTTAACAAACTAAAACATTTAACGGACTCCGATGGCGATAACACCGAAGTGGATATATTTGTATCACCAATTTTTGATAAAGATAACAAACCTTTTCGTCTGGTAATTTCCGGGCAAATCATACATCAATCCAGAAAAGAAAAAAATAGATTATTATTGATGGATGCCTTATTTTATAATAGTCATCTGAGCTTTATTATTCTTGATAAAGATCTTAATTTTCTTAATGTTAATAAAGCATTTACCACAATGACCGGTTTTTTGCTGAAGGACATCAAAGATAAAAACTTTGCCATTTTAAATGCCAGCAAAAAGCATAATTTAATTGCTCAGATACTACGGCGTTTTAGTGATCATAACTTTGATTTATGGCGTGGAGAAATTTTATGTGCTAATAGTAATGGTAATATAATTCTGGCTAAACTGGAAATAACCCGGATTCTCAATCAAAATAATGTGACGACAAACTTTTTTGCAACACTCATTGATGTCACCAAGCAAAGAAAAAATGAACAGCATATTATACATATTGCCCATTATGATGCATTAACCGGACTTGCCAATCGGGTCATGTTTTTAGATCGTTTATCGCAGTCATTATCTGAATCAAAACGTCATACGAAACATTCCATTCTGTTCTTCATCGATCTTGATCAGTTTAAAGCTGTGAATGATTCCTTAGGTCATGATGCAGGCGATGAAATTCTTAAAGAAACAGCCCGGCGTTTTTTAACCGTAACAAGAAAGGAAGATATTGTTGCACGATTCAGTGGTGATGAATTTGCGGTATTACTTTCCAGCGAAAACAGTCATGAGCATGCCTTGTATATTGCCTCAATGATTGCAAAAAAAATAATTCAGGAAACTTCCCGCGCCTATTATTTTAAAAACAGAGAGGTCTTTATCGGTTCAAGCATTGGCATTACAATCTATCCTGAGGATGGCGATTCATCCGAATTATTATTAAAAAATTCGGACATTGCTATGTATGATGCAAAAAACAGAGGTCGGAATAATTATCAATTTTATAAAGAAGAGTTTTCTGATGCAACCAAAGATCGCTTATTATTGGAGAGTAAATTACATAATGCTATCTCTAAAGATGAATTACGCCTGTATTTTCAACCACAATATTCATTAGATGATAGGAAAATTATAGGTGCTGAAGTCCTGATCAGATGGCTTGTCATTGAAAATGGCATGCAAAAGATGATTCCTCCTGATTATTTTATACCGCTTGCTGAAAGTTCCGGTTTAATTATTGAGATTGGCAAATGGATCATCGAAAAATCTTGTGAGCAACATAAAATATGGCTGGATGAAGGCCTGCCTATCCCACAGTTATCGGTCAATGTTTCGGCAAGACAATTTATGGACAGCGGTTTTATACATATTATTTCAGAGAGCTTAAATAAAGTCGGTCTTTCTGCTGAACATCTGGAACTTGAAATCACAGAATCCATGTTAATTGGAGATAACAGACGAATCGAACTGCAGCTTAAGCGATTGAAAAAAATGGGCATAAAAATAGCACTGGATGATTTTGGTACGGGTTATTCTTCTTTATCATATCTGAAAAATTTCCCCATAGATGTATTAAAAATAGATCAATCTTTTATCCGGGAATTGACGGTGGATTCTAAAGATGCAAAAATTGCCTGTGCAATTATTGAAATGGGACATTCCCTCGATCAAAAAATCGTTGCCGAAGGCGTTGAAACAGAAGCTCAATTGATGTTCTTAAATCAAAATGGCTGTGACTACATTCAAGGCTATTATTTTAGCCGCCCTTTACCTGCTTATAAAATGACAGCACTGCTGAAAGAACAACAATGATTAAAGCCGTCCTGTTTGACCTTGACGGAACGTTTGCCGATACTGCACCGGATTTGGCTGCCGCCCTGAATCAGGTCTTAGTAGAAGAAGGCCGGCCCGCCCTGCCCCTGAAAGTCATTCGTCCTGTTGTTTCACATGGCGGCATCGCACTAATAAGACTTGGCTTTAACTTTGATGAACAACATATTGATTTTGAAAGGCTTAGACTAAGACTGCTTGAAATTTATCAAAATAACATCAGTACCCTGACGACGGTATTCGATGGCATTAATGAGCTTTTAGAAACACTGGAAAACCAGCAGATTGCATGGGGAATCGTCACTAATAAACCTGCCTGGTTAACTGATCCGTTAATGCAGCAAATGGGATATACAGACCGGGCGGCAACAATTGTCAGCGGTGATACCACCAAAGAACGGAAACCACACCCCGAACCACTTTTTTATGCCTGCCGGGAAATTGACTGCCAGCCATCTGAATGTCTGTATATTGGTGATGCTGAACGAGATATCATTGCCGGAAATGCTGCCGGGATGACCACTTTAACTGCATTGTTTGGCTATATTGAAGCCAGTGACATACCTGAAAATTGGGGAGCAGATGCAATGATTGAACACCCTAAAGAAATTGAAGCTTATCTATAGCTTAATGGCACTTCCTTAAACAATTTTTCTATTACAAGTATTTGATTTTACATTATTTTGTTTTCTTGGATACGGTTTAGGTCGACGTTTAACCACCCTGGGATTGCTTCTTCCCGGTCGGTTCTCAATTTTATGTTGAATAATGGCACTCAAACATTAGTTCAATCAAGCGCCGATGAGTGAAATTGACGATATTTGCCCTATCTATACGTTGAAATCAGCCAGTTTCTTAATCTCTTATGTCAAGTATCTACAGCCAAAAAGGAACATTGTTAAACAATGAACAAGCACCTCCAGACAATGATAAGCAGAGCAACCGGGACCACTGAAATTTTTAAAATTGAAGTGCTTCAAAGTCTCTGGAGTGGATATGGGAATATCATAAGGTATGGATTGAAAAAAAATGATAGAAAGACGCTCATTGTCAAGCATGTACAGTGGCCTGATCAGAAACACCATCCACGTGGCTGGAATACCGATCTATCCCATCAGAGAAAAGTAAAATCCTATGAAGTGGAAACGGCCTGGTATCGCAATTGGAGCAGGAATTGTGATGAAAGCTGCCGTATTCCTCACTGTCTCTCTGTTGACTCTGATAATAATGAAACCTGGATGGTGCTTGAAGATCTGGATGAGAGTGGCTATCCTGTGCGAAAAAGCTCGGTATCAATGGCTGAAATGCGAGTGTGTCTCACATGGCTGGCAAATTTTCATGCGACTTTCCTTGGAAAAAAGCCCACTGATCTTTGGCAAACAGGTACTTATTGGCATCTTGATACTCGTCCTGACGAGTTACAGGTACTGGAGGATATTGAACTTAAAAGTGCCGCAGTAAAAATTGATCAGAAACTGCAGAACAGCCCCTACCAGACTATTGTTCATGGCGATGCAAAACTGGCCAACTTTTGTTTCTCGCATGATGCTAAAAAAGTAGCTGCTGTTGATTTTCAGTATGTCGGTGGCGGATGTGGTATGAAAGATGTAGCCTATTTTATCAGCAGCTGCCTCTATGAGAAAGAATGTGAACGCTTGGAAACAGGGCTACTGGATATCTATTTTTCACAATTAAAAAGCGCATTAACACGCAAACAAATAGCTGTCGATCCTGAAGCTGTGGAACAGGACTGGAGAGCACTCTATCCTGTGGCCTGGACCGATTTTCATCGTTTTTTGAAAGGCTGGAGTCCCGGTCACTGGAAGATCCATAGTTATAGTGAGCGAATCGCTCATAAAGTCGTCACCCAGTTAAATGATGAAGTCTTATAGACATGACACACCTATCTCACAACGATCTTATTTTGTTATCAAACACTGCAATCTCAGCTGCTATTGAAGCAGGACAAATTATTGCAACGCATTCAAAGACCGGGGTTTCTATTCAAAAAAAAACGGGGGGAGAGAATCTGGCATCACAAGTGGTCACAGAAGTCGATCTGTTATGCCAGGAAGCCATTTTAAAAACACTTTTACCCACCTGCACACTTTTTGATCTTGCTGTTTTAACTGAAGAGAGTGATGATGATAAACAGCGCTTAGAGAAAGATTTCTTCTGGTCTATCGATCCACTGGACGGCACCCTGCCTTTCATTGAATCAACACCAGGTTATGCCGTATCAATCGCCTTAGTATCAAATTCAGGAATACCATTAATTGGTGTCATCTACGATCCGGTCAGGCAAACCCTATACCAGGCCATCAAAGGCTCAGGGGCCTTTCGAAACAAACAACCATGGCTACTGAAACCATCGTTCCTGCCACCCTCTTCTGTCCCGGAAAAACAACTCTTAACCATTGTCAGCGACCGCAGTTTTGTTCAACAGAACAACTACACACAAATTATGCAAAAATTAAAGTCTATCGCTGCCCAATCAGGCTTTGCTGAGATTAAAACCATTCAACACGGCGGCGCAGCAATGAACGCCTGCTGGGTATTAGAGCATTCACCCGGCTGTTATTTTAAATTTCCAAAACCACAGGATGGCGGCGGCAGTCTCTGGGATTATGCAGCAACTACATGCCTCTTTAAAGAAATGGGAGCCATTGTCAGTGACATTTATGGGCAACCACTCGAACTTAACCGATCCGATTCAACCTTTATGAATCATCAGGGGATACTCTATGCAACGGATGAAAAAATCGCTGCAAGCATTAGAAACATATTCAATAGTTTATAAAGATCATATTCATTATTGTGTTGCTCACAATTTAGTAATAATCGGGGTCAGAGTAATAATCGGGGTCAGAGTAACATTAATTGTGCTATTATGGCGCAAGATTAGTACGAGTTAGCCCAGTAGGCGTGCCGCAACATATAATGCAGCGCGGCAATAATCGCCAGGTATGTTTTGGTGGCGAAGAAGACATGAAGGCCTATCTGAATTGGCTTAAAGAATTTTCAAAAAAATATAATGTCGATGTACACACCTGGGTGTTAATGAAAGCATAGGTTAAACACCCCTAGTTATTAATTGATTGATTTTAAAGGAATAATTCTGTTTTATTTGTCAACTTACTCCCTCCAAGTAACAACTTTCCCGTTTTTTTTAATCTCTTGATGATTGTTGAAACGGGTTCGCTATACAAATCGAATTGTTTTATTTCAAAGGGTGCAAATGTTACGATTTTATTTGCGAGTAAAATATTTTTTTAATGAGTTTCAATAGTGTTGAATTACTGATGCCACAATATTTTTTTGCCTGGACCATATTTAAAATTTCATCATTTATAATTTTGGTCGATGCTTTTATGCCTAATTTTCTTCTAGCGGTTCCAACGTTAAATTTCGTCCAACGATTTCCTTTTCCCGTTTTTCGCCCTAGTTTACTGAGTACTTATGCAATTTCTATATCATCATATCTTAGCGCCATCTTTTCAATGATTTCAAGATCTTTTTCTGATGTCTTGTGTGCTTTGTTGGCCGGTGATACATTGCGACACCTGGTTATGCCTTGTACTTTAATGAACAAACTTAATTTCTAAATGGCACCCAACTGCATCAGCATATTTTTTTAGAGTGGCAATTGATGGTGAGTGGCGCCCACTTGATAAAGAGGACTCAAGTCTGGTAATTGATGGAGGTTTTGTTCCCATGCGCTCTGCTACTTCTGCTTGGCTTAAGCCTGCATCTGTTCGTGCTTTTAGCATTTCACGCAACAAGTCAAATTCTGGCTTTAACGCATAGTATTCCTTTTTGACGGCTTTATTTTTTAATGCTTTCTCTTTTAACTGGCTATAACTCATCATTTGATACCTCTTTCATTCTTTGAATGGCCAACTTTAGTTCTTTCTTTGGTGTTTTCTGAGTTTTTTTAACGAAGACATGAAGCATGACTATTCGTTTCCCTACTTTGTGTGCAATAGAAAACACGAGCAATACCTTCTTTGCTTTTTAACCGTAACTCAAACAGCCCTTTATCAATGGCTTTTGTGTGTGGCATACCAAGATTAGAGCCAAATTCAATCATGAGTTCGGTTAGATGAAGTTAACGGGCCAAAAGGCCATCAGGAATTCCTAAAACTTCTTGTTCAAGTACAGGACTGTAATATTCTATGTTCCATGCCATAGATGAAAGGTAACATATTTGTTATGTTTTATCAAATTGGATATCGGAGTGTTTTGAAAGCATAACGCCAATTTCAATGGGCACTTGGTCAAGGAAAGATGGTGAGAAAAATGACACTCCCTGACCAAAGCTCATTACTTTTTTTAAAATCGCATAGACCAAGTGATCCAATTCAAATTTTTGTTATACTGCTTTTTTTAGCTCGTCACGTATCACCATCCGTAGCGTATGCTCCAGAGATTTATCATGAGCTTGAATATGTTCTCTTAGTGCATTATTTATAAGAGTTTGATAATTACCACCACCTGCATCATCAACCAGTTTTTTGAAATGATTGATAATATCGGCATCTAATCGTATAGTAATGCGAGTTTTATTTGGATCAGTGGGAACTACAGCCCCACGTTTACCTTTACTAAAATCTTCACTCATAATTTAAGCCTTTGTAATATTGTTTTATCTCTTTACTATCAGCTTTTCGTGCAGAAATTATTCGAATACAGTCATCATCTTGTTCAGCATGTACTACAAAGAGTATTTTAAGAATAGAGCCTATACCCAATGTTTTGAATCTCTGTTCATAAGCATCATTATCTTCAATGGTTAATGCATTTTCATCTTCTAAGGCAATAACGGCATCAGCAAAATCAATACCATGTTTTTTGATATTTTCTTGTGCTTTTATTTTGTCCCATTTATATTTCATAGATCAATTGTATGCACAATTGGTGTACGCGTCAAATTTGATGATTTGGTGGAAATTAGAAAGTATAACGCCTATGTCTGTGGAGAGAATAAGTTTTGCTTGGTCTTTTTCAAGCAAAGATTTTTCTCTTCCGGCAGCACATTTTTGTTAGATCATTTTCTCTCTTCTGCTAATATTTGTGGTTTGCATATTATTAGAAGAGTACGCTTGTAGTTGCTCTTTTACCTTTCTTGCAGCCTGTCTTACTTTTAGTCCACCAATTGATACTGAAAGATTTGCTCTTTTATATGAGTTATAATAATAAAAAATATCTTTTTGAATTTCAGACAGGTAGTATTTTTTCTCTTTATCAGATAATTTCTTGGTAATTAAATTTGAATCTTTATCAAAAAAATCTATTCTTTTTAAGATATTAAGTGGATCATCTTTTAAGGCAACTATTGTTCCAGTAGATTCACTTACTACATTCCAATAAAAATTCATTAGACCACTTGGTGGTAATGCAATTACAGAATTTTGGCTTTCTTTGCTGTTGAGAACATGTAGTAAAGCTTTAGATGCTTCTTGTCGAAATAATTCCATATTATCAAATTTTTCCTGTAAATGCTCAATAGGCATTTTAAAGAACCTCTCAACTTCTTTATCAAAGTCAAAAAAATTACAATCTAGTGATTTTGCTAAATTAGCACCAATAGTTGTTTTGCCAACACAGCTAACTCCTACAAGGAAAATTCTCATAATGCTTCTCTATTCTCTACTAATAATTACAAAAAGAGATCGATATTTTCAAGATCTAACGTTGCTTTAACTGGTCGCTGGGTTAAGGAAAGTGGCTGTTAAAAAATGATACACATTCACCAAAACTCATCACTTTATTAAAAAATCGCATATACCCAGCGATCCATTTCAAAGCCTGGTTAAATCCAGCTTATGAGAAAAGCTTGGCAAACCAAGATTTGGCTTTTTTCTTTTCTCTTTCGATTTGGTAGATAAAATTTTCTTTGGCAATTCATAACGAATCAACATAGAGTTTACCCTCTGATAAAGTACAATCAGTTAATTCTCTGTACTGTTTAATTGCAGGAACTTTACCTTGTGTTTTAAGAATTTCTCGTATTGTTTCATCTACTGAATCAGAGTATGGTTCAGGTTGACCACAATGAGGGCAACTAATTGCCTCACTACTAACCTTTCCTGAACAACATTTACACGAACCTAATTTGGCCATTTTTTCTCCTCAAAATTCATAATTACAAATTAATTTTTTCTTGTATTGAAAAAAATATAATTCTAACTTGACTATTGTCAAACATGAAACTGCTTCTGCAAAAAAACATTTATAAACTTCACCATTTTTATGGCCAAGTTATCACAAATAATTCACTCTGCGCCGTTATTTTACGACCTCATTATTTGTCTTTTTCCTAACCATAGTATTAGTGTTTTTATATAATCCATTCACTTAGAATCACTAAAAATATCATGTCCAGCAGTTGGTGAAGAGTTGATGTCTAAGGTTAATTCTCCATCACCACTAAATGATAGATCATAATTAATAATAAAGTGCTTTATCTCAGGAAAAAGTTTATTTTTTCTCTCAACCAACATATCTGTCTGTTCAACTAAAGTAGCTATAGTCATTGCATCAAGTTCTTCAGGCATTAGTTCAATTATTTTGCTCTCAATATTCTCTCTTTTTTCTCCTGATGTAAGAGATATATTCCAAGCAGCGATAGCCAAATCAATTAAAACGGTAATTCGTTCACGCTGTGGATATTTTTTTATTAAGTGTTCAGATATTTTTAAAATAGCTTCTGAAATTTTAATTGGCGGTTTATTACTAGGAGTATTATTTTTTCCTTTATTGAGGTAGCAACATTTTTTATATTTTTTTCCACTACCACAAAAGCATAGTTCATTTCTACCAATCTTTTTTTTCATCAAATTTCCTATTTATTAAAACCTAAAAAATGACAATTGACTCTAATTAACGGCCATCAGGCCTGATGATGCTTTGGCAAATGAACATGATAAACTTTAATTTTTCACAAGATTTTTTTATTTTTGGTGCAAATTTATTCAAACATCTAACG
>DAOVUK010000529.1 GCA_030632625.1 Gammaproteobacteria bacterium | reverse complement strand
GCATGACCAAAGGTATGTTCAAGATTGAGTAAGGCTCTTTGCCTCTCTTCTCTTTCATCTGCAGCAACTACATCAGCCTTATCCTGACAGGAAGATTCAATGGCATAAGCCAGAGCATCCGCTTCGCGATTAATTAATGCCGGCATATTATTGCTCAGCCAGTCAAAGAAGCTGCGATTATTTATTAATGCATACTTTATGACTTCGGCCAGGCCGGCACTCAATTGTCTGTCATCCAGAGTATTCAAAGTGCTGGTATCAGCAATCACACATTGGGGCTGGTGGAATGCGCCTATCATATTTTTACCCAGGGGGTGATTAACGCCGGTTTTTCCACCCACAGAAGAATCTACCTGCGCAAGTAATGTAGTTGGGATTTGAATGAAATTAACACCTCGGCGGTAAATCGCAGCTGCATAACCCGTCATATCACCGATAACACCACCACCCAGAGCAATGAGACTGACCCGGCGATCAAACTGCTTTTCCATTAAGCGATCAATAATGGGCAGTATGCCATCATAGGTTTTATACACTTCACCATCCGGCAATATGACTGTTTCACACTGATAGCCTGAAAAAAGCCTTAAAACTTTATCCAGATACAGCGGCGCAATGGTTTCATTGGTGACAATCACAACCTGCCTGCCACTGATATAAGGCGTTATTAAAGACGGGTCAGCTAATAATTCCTGACCAATAAAAATGGGATAACTGCGCTCACCTAAATCAACATTTAATGTAATCATATTTCTTTTTAGTCTAAAGTCTGAAGTCTGAAGTCGTAAATCTGAAGCTTATATCTTTAACTTACGACTTTAGACTTATAACTTGCGACTTATCAAACCCTCTAGTTCTTTAACTGCCGCATGAACAGTCATTTTATTCGTTTCCAGTATTATATCAGCTAATTTCCGGTAAATGGGTTCGCGTTCGGTTAAAATAGCTTGTAGTTTTTTTCTGGGGTCAGCCGTTTGCAATAGTGGACGATTTTTATCTTTTGCTGTTCTTTCCAGTAAATCATCGATTCCCGCACAAAGATAAACAACTGTGCCTGAATTTTTTAAAGCCTGCCGGTTTTCTTTGTTTAAAACTGCGCCGCCGCCTGTTGCCAGAACAATGTTGCTTTTCTTACTCAGCTCAGAAATTATATCTTTTTCACGCCGGCGAAAGCCTTCTTCACCTTCTAATTCAAAAATCAGAGGTATTGCCACACCGGTTCGCTGCTCAATTTCACGATCACTATCAAAAAAATCAAAACCAAGAAATCTCGCAATTTGCCGACCAATTGTGGTTTTTCCAGCCCCCATGGGACCAATTAAAATAATATTGCTAATAATGTGCTCCCAAATAAGCTAATAAAAATTTGCAGTGTAATATGACAAATCACAATAATTTAATCAAGCCTGATACGAAAAAAGGGCTGCGGTTTCCCGGCAGCCCCTTGTAACGCTTAGATGAATTCAATCATTTTATCTGACCGATAAGGTTTCATCCATAATCTTAGGTGTTATAAAAATTATCAGCTCAGTTTTGGTATCACGATTAGAGTCAACTCGGAAGGCAGCTCCAATGACAGGAATATCACCTAATACTGGAACAGAATCTGTTGCTCTTCCTCTATTATGCTCAAATATACCACCCAGTACTATTGTTTCACCATTATCAACTAAAACGGTCGTTTCTATTTCTTTTTTGCTAATAATAATCTGCCCATCATTGGTTTTACCGCTATC
>DAOVUK010000503.1 GCA_030632625.1 Gammaproteobacteria bacterium | reverse complement strand
TTTGCTACGATATTAGAAAATAACAACTTTAGGTGAATAACTACGCCCCTACATGACCGAATTCCGTAGTGTCGCGGCGAATTTACTCGCCTAATATTGTAGAACTGTCAGCGTCGTAACAAAGGAACTACACCCAACTTCGACTGTACCTAACACAGGATAAGGTACAGTATGAAGTAAACTGCGACTGTACCTAATTATCAATTATCATCTATACTTTAACTATGAACACTGACGACACACAAAACCCAATAGGCATTTATATTCTGCTGTTTTTTTTCAGTAGCATACTTTTGTGCAGCGCCTGTTATGCACAACAAGCTGAAGGCTTTCCTCAAAAAACAGCTAATGGCGCTGCTCAGAAACAGGCTGAAGGCTCTCCACTGAAACAGGCTGAAGGCTCTTCTGCCCAATATATTCAAACACCCTATGCAGATGAACAAAATGTACTTTTTGAATTCTATCTGGATGAACCGGCTAAAATTCACTCGGCACTTTACTGGCTCCGCTCCTATATGAATACATTAATCGATGCTCCATATGATCTGGCGCCTGAATTTATGAATATTATCGTGCTTATTCATGGTACTGAAATTGTCACATTGGCTAAGAAAAATTATAGCCAATATAAAAATGCAGTCGAAAGAATGCGTTATTATGAACAATTAGGCGTTGAATTCAGAGTTTGCGGTGATGCGGCAGATGATTATGGTTATACGCTGAATGATTTTCATGATTTTGTCAAAGTTGTGCCTTCAGCCATTGTGGAGCTGGCTCATTGGCAAACTCAGGGCTATGCTCTTATTCGTCCGCTGGTTTTTGAAAAAAAATTCACCATTGAAGAAATTCGCTAATGTTGAACCTGGAAAAATCAGTTGAACCTTCCACTAGGCTCTAAAATCAAGGATAATACACTTCTCTTAATTTAGGCTTGCTGGTGAGATTGAGTAATGAGATTTAGTGTTGAAGAATTCCGTCATTGGGAAAATAAAAAAGTTACCCTGCTGGGTATGTCAGGAGTGGGTAAAACCTACCTGTCAACTCTCCTGAGAGACTCACAGTGGTTCCATTTTTCCGGTGATTATCGTATCGGCACCCGCTATCTTGATGAACCCATTATGGACATGATCAAGCAGCAGGCGATGCAGGTGCCTTTTTTAAAGGAATTGCTTCGAAATGACTGGATTTCCATTAAAAACAATATAAAAGTTCACGATCTGGGTCCGGTATTAAGTTATATCGGTAAGTTGGGTAATCCTGAATTAAATGGTGTTGAGCTGGAAGATTTCATTCAACGCCAGAATTACTACCGTGAAGGCGAAATTGCCGCCATGCTGGATGTGCCCAGTTTTATTGACAAAGCGCAAAACATCTATGGCTATCAGCATTTTGTCAATGATGTGGGCGGCAGTCTCTGTGAACTGGATGATCCCCGGGTTATTAATACCCTGGTACAGCACACATTGATTCTTTATATTCAGGTCACTGATAACGACGAAGAAAACAAGCTCATTGAACGGGCGCAGAGTGCACCCAAACCACTCTATTACCGGCCTGAATTTTTACAGGATGAACTTGCCGTTTATCTCCAGGAAAATAATCTTGAATATGCAGCACAGATGGTGCCTGATAATTTTACCCGCTGGATATTCCCGAGATTGTTTCATTCAAGAATCCCTCGTTATGAAGCAATAGCCGAACCCCATGGTTATACGGTGACATCAAAGGAAGTCGCGCAGGTACGCGATCAGCAGGACTTCTTACAATTACTGGAAACGGCCATTGCCAGAACCAGTTAACAGATAAAGAAGCAGCGCATCACTTTATCACGTATTAAAATGAGTCATGAAATAAAGAGTACTGGACAGATAAATGCCATTAGTTGCCCACAATCAGTTACCGTCATTTGCACGCTTACAAGATGAAGGTATTAAGGTATTAACACCGGTTACCGCTCAGCATCAGGATATCCGGGAATTACATATCGGTTTATTAAATATGATGCCCGATGCAGCTTTAAGCGCGACTGAACGGCAATTTTTTCGTCTCGTTGGTGAAAGCAATCCCATTGCTCAATTCTATGTCCATCCCTTTACTCTGGATGAAATTCCCCGCTCAAAAAAAGCCGGGGATTATTTGTCTCAATATTATGAATCATTTGCTGATATCCGGGAAATGGGGCTGGACGCTTTAATTATTACCGGAGCCAATGTCAGTGGCGCTGATTTATCCAGTCAGCCCTTCTGGGAACCATTAATTGAAGTCTTTGACTGGGCCTGGGACAATGTCACCTCAACCCTGTGTTCCTGTCTGGCAACTCATGCAGTAATGGAATTTCGTTATGCTCAAAAACGTACACCACAGGCTGAAAAAACCTGGGGCGTATTTGCTCATCATATTGTCAATGAAGGGCGCA
>DAOVUK010000458.1 GCA_030632625.1 Gammaproteobacteria bacterium | reverse complement strand
GACCACCCTGCTCAGCAAGCATATCACAAAAAGCCTGTGCCTGATGAACAGGGCGAGTAACCAGAATCCGGATATCTGCTAATGAATCAGTTTGCATTCCAGTGTCTGCAATCATTTAATTTGACTTTTCCGGGCTGTTTTAAAATGCAAGTGAAAATACAGCCTAAATTGTATCAAATGTGAATAAAATTCTCGCTATTTTCTTATTTTTAGGTCTATACTTTGCTAAATTTTATACTAGCAGGGCTTATTGTTATGGTTCTTCACATTATTGCGTACTTTTTGTATTCACTCGGTGAATTCAGCCATTCATAGATATAGTAGAGACGTTGCATGCAACGTCTCTACAATTTGGAAAAGTACGCATTTCTGTGAAGAGCCATTGTTATTGCTTATTCCACTGTATCCGGTATTAGCTGAGCAGGTACTTTTAAACGCATGAAAAAATTTCCTGTCATATTTATTATTCTGCTGTTCAGCCTAAATAGCAGCCTGTTATTGGCAAACCATACGCCAGCCTCAGATTCTCATTCACACCGACCTGAGTTAATCAAAATTAAAGACATTCGCAATACAGCTAAACTGGCTCAATCACGTAAGCTTCCCATTCTGATTATGTTCGGCACAGATGAATGTCCTTACTGTAAACTGCTTAAAGAGGATTTTTTAATCCCCATGCTCATTTCAGGTGATTATACCGATAAGGTCATTATCCGCGAAGCTCATATTGCCGCTGGAGAACATATCACAGATTTTTCAGGAAAAAAAATCAGTATGGGTGAATTCAGTGCCCGCTATGGCGTCACACTTTTCCCCACCATGGTATTTGTTGATGCTGAAGGTCAGGTTCTGATAAACAATATTATCGGTATTACCACACCATCACTATTTGGCGGGACACTGGATGACAGCATTGATGAGGCGTTGTTGTTAACAAGCAAAAAGCTGGCAAACAAAAATCCACCGACTGGAAAATAAGGCTCTTCATAGAAATGCGTACTTTTCCAAATTGTAGAGACAAGGCATGCCTTGGGGATTTGGTCACGTAACGACCGCCAGGGTGGTAAGCATACGTAGAGACGTTGCATGCAACGTCTCTACCCTATCTATGAATGGCTGAATTAAGTATAGATTAAGGAATTAGCAGCAAAAAACGGGTTTTAAGAGGTATTTATAAACAATTTCAAATCGTAAACAGATGTCTTACTCTACCTCCTTACGATTTGAACAGTAAGCTTATTAAGCTTTCAGCACTCGCCAGTCATCATGACCTGAAGTGCCGGAGACTTCATGAGTCCAGGTAATTTTACGGTAAGTGAAAGCAACTTTTTCCAGATGAGTAAAATGAGCCAGGCCAGGATCCTGACAGTTTGGCATACTGGCCTGAATATCAACAATGATCGCATCTTCGAGCTCAATAGAAAAGTAATGCTCTTGTGTTCCCGTTGAAGATGTTCTAAACCAGTCAATTTTGCACTTACTCATACGTTCACCACTGGTCAGTGCAGCGTATAATAAGGGGGATGACTTATCAAAAACCTTGGTAATTTCAACAGGGCCGTGAACACGCTGCCCGGAAGGCTGCCCGCTCTGCGGATCGCGGGGCAAAGTCACATTGTGTTCAAAGGCTTCAACCAGAATTTGATCTTCATGACCTTCCTGATAAACATTGCCGACACTTTCTTCGGTGAAAGTACCAGCAGTGAGCAATCCTTGTAATTCGCCTTCAATTGTCATATACGCGGGAGTTGGCATAATTTATATCCTTATATGTTTTGTGCCTTTTTCAGGCTGGTTAAAAACGTTCTCCCCATATATAGCAATGTTAATGCCAAAAACAATTACTCCCTGTATATCCACCACTCATAGAATATTTCGTAAACCAGATAGCAATAATAAGCCGAATGTTGAGCAATAATTTGCTCTTCTAACAGAGCACTCTGGTAATTTCCTGCTCAATTCTCTGTTATTTCACAATAACTGACCAAAACAGTATAGTATTTATTGCTTCGCATCTTTAAGTCAGTACAATAAGTGTTTTCAAGCGGAGGAAATAATCATTGCTGATAAACAATGCTTTTAAACTCTTTTAATAAGCCGTTAATATCCTCTGAAGCACAAAACTCCTGCCCTGCACGTTCGCGATTACATCTGATCTGAAAAATCATTAATTTTTTTTCATTGCTATTATTCTTATTCAGTATCGCTAAACTCATGGCTATATCCTGATATTGAACGGGTATATCGGTTACTGTGACTTTGTCCGTTGTGTAGAGCACTGCGCTAGTGGCAAACTCTTTGATAAACTGATTGGCTTTTTTCCAGTGCAGCTTACACTGGTCCTGATTCAGGCAATTCAGCCGGACGGCATGCAGTTTTTTTGCCTGGCTTGGAGTGGTAATAGTATGCTTAATACGATTGAATTTTGCCAGCATAAAGCGCTCTACATCATGGGCAAACACTTTTTTAATGGTATTTGTTTCAACGGCCTGATTGTCGAGCTGCACCTGAATATTTTTAAGCTCCCTGCGGGCAGTGTCAAGCTGCCGGGCTAATTTATCTGAAATGGTCTTACCGGAGCGTTCCATATTTGACGCTTTTCTAACCAGATTACCAAATTGACGCTTCTTTAGTTCAATGTTTGAATCAATAATGGTACCGCGGGAATCAATGATTAAAAGTTTTGAGTTCAATGAAGCAAGCAGATCATCAATGGTTAAGTAGGTTTTTAACAAAACATCATCATATTCCTTTAACTGACGTTTTTGCTTTTCTTCCAGTGACCGTAACTTCTCCATTTCTATTTGAGCATCAAGCTCTTCTCTGGTTTTGGTTTTTTCCTTAATCTTTCGAGTAATACCTCTGTCATCAACATAACGAATTCTCTGGTTATAATATTCCCTTGGCACACGATTGCCGCATTCTGTCAGTCCTTCTGCATTTTTCCAGCATTTTATAAAACTTTTATCAGCATATAAAACATCAGAAATAAACAGCAGGCACAGGCAGGAAACAAGCAGTTG
>DAOVUK010000129.1 GCA_030632625.1 Gammaproteobacteria bacterium | reverse complement strand
CAATAATGAAACCCGGATTATCCTGTTCAGCCGGGATAAGGCCGGAGGTCAATTAATCACAGAAGCGCTGTCCGGTATAGGCAAAGAATATCTTATCAAACAGCATATCGTTTATATAACAGATATCAGCGGAATGCCTGGTCTGATTTCGAAATATGTGGCGATACCATCGATGCGTAAAAAAAGTTTTCCGATATTACTTGATAAAGAGGGCCAGATGACCGCTCAGTTTCCTGATAAAGATAATACGGCCACACTGATTTTTGTGGAATCATTAAACATAAAAAATATAAAGCATTTACAGTCTGCTGAAGAAATACAGCAATCGCTGAAGTTTAAACAGAATAATTAGTATCCATCCATAGATAAGAAAATTTGCATTATTCCTGCATAGAGTCCAGGGTATCTATCGCCTCGACCAGGGTATCAACACCATAGACCGAAATGCCGGAAGGTGTCTTTTTAGGGGCATTCGCCTTAGGACAGATGCAGTGACGAAATCCCTGCTGTGCTGCCTGTCTGATGCGCTCCAGACCACTGGGAATGGCACGGATTTCACCGGACAGACCCACCTCTCCAAAGGCCAGCCAATCTTGCGGGATGACGCGATTTTGAAAAGATGAAACCATCGATAATACTAATGGCAGATCAGTACTCGGGTCGGATATTTTAAGGCCGCCCACCAGATTAACATAAAGTTCCTGATCAAAGATGGCCATATTGCCATGGCGCATAAGAATAGCGACCAGCATATTAAGCCGGTTTTGATCCAGTCCCACAGCCAGTCTTCTGGGATTACCCTGACTTGATTCAACCACAAGAGACTGCAGCTCTACCAGCATTGAACGGGAACCTTCCCATAAGGCCGCCACCATTGAACCCGGATGAGGCTGACGACTGCGATTCAAAAATATAGCCGAGGGATCAGTCACTGCCCGCAGATAGCCATTGTCCGGCATCATGGCTAGAATGCCTAACTCATTAATGGAACCAAAACGATTTTTCTGCGAGCGTAACTCGCGAAAACGGGAGCCTTCCATCACCAGCAGGTGCATCATAACATCGGCAATGTGCTCAACGACTCTGGGTCCTGCCACCCCGCCATCTTTGGTGGTATGGCAAATAACAATCATTGCCACACCATTTTGCTTGGCGTACTGGGTTAAGGCATGAGCACACTCTTTCAACTGGGTCACACCGCCCGGCACACCCTGAACATCCGGATGATACATCGACTGCAGCGAATCAATCACCACCAGTCTGACCTTAAGTTCACTGATCATGGTCAGCACTGCCAGAACATCTGTCTCTGCAGCAATATCCAGATGCTCGGTGGGCAATTTCAGACGTGCCGCACGCATAGCTATTTGTGACAGTGATTCCTCACCACTGAAATAAATTGACGGGGTGTTATGGCTGAGTTCGCAAAGCGTCTGCAGCGTCAATGTGGATTTTCCTGCACCGGGTGTGCCGGCCAGTAAAATAACACTGCCCGGTACAATGCCGCCGCCCAGCACCCGATCAAATTCACTGTTTCGGGTACTGAACCTTGGCATTTCGTCCAGTTTAACTTCACTGAGTTTCTGCACAGATTCTTTGGCACCGGCATAGCCTTTTAAACTCACCGTCCCTTTTGAACTTTTAAGACCTTTAGGCTCTTTAAATTCCTTTAGAGTATTCCATGATCCGCAAGTATCACATTGCCCCTGCCATTTGGAAAAAGTGTCGCCGCATTCGTTACAGAGAAAAACTGCTGTTATTGCTTTTGCCATTTAAATATTCTTTTCTTACTCGATTATGTAGAGACGTTGCATGCAACGTCTCTACGCGTTATACCCGTGATACCTGGAAATGCCTCGCTGCCTTTCCAGGTATCACGGGTATATGTCATTCGTTACTGTACTCTTTGGTTGGTCCTGGAGACTGCCAGACGCTCATTTCGATCATTCCATGGCTGTCCTGCAATTTTCCTCATTAAGCCTTCAATGCTGCGGATAAAAATCAGGTTTTTCAGCATTTTGAAAATATTTTTAGGCTTTGCCGGGAAAGCACGCAAAGCCATAGAGAAACTAATATCCTCATAAACAATATAGTGCCAGTAGCCTGGAGGAATATAGAGAATATCACCATGATTCAATTGTGCAGCTTCACCCTGTAAATACTGCAGCGCAGGATATTTTTCATAATCCGGGCAATCAAAGTCCACATCAAACAGGCTGCTGAAAGAAAAAGGCACATGATACATATATCGAGTCTGCTCCGGAGAAAAAAGTAACACTCTTTTTTTGCCGCCAAAATGGCACAAAAATATATCCGCATAATCAATATCAAAGTGCATCTGCACTTTTGTACCTTTACCCCCGGCAAATAATACCGGCAGTTTCTTAAAAAAGCGCAGGCCAATTTCCGGATATGAGAAGTCTTTCACCAGCTCAGGTGCTTCAGCTAAAATATTGTAAAAAAACAATCTCAGATCATTTTCTCCCTGCTCAAGCATTGCAAAATAATTTTTCAGTTGCATTTTGGCGGCAGGATCATATTGGTGTCGATAATCTGTCGATGGCTTACTATCATACAAAGAAACCATATTATGCCCGGCAACCTCTTTTATATAATCAATGCTCCATTTTTTCCGGGCGGGCCAGTCTTTTGTTAAGTTTTCAATCACAACAGGCTTTTCTGCCTGTTTATATTGAGTCATAAAATCTTTTTTAGTCAGATTCTCTACTCGTTCGACGGGTGATTGTTTTATCATCTCTGTTTATCACTATTGCATTTAACTATTGCATTTAACTATTGCCAGTTATTGACGGGCAGCCTGTAGATATTTTATTAGCAGTTTACCTATCCTGGTATTATCGCCTATGCCGGTAAAATCAGAAGCACCCGGCCCGTAGGCAAAAACAGGTACCATTTCAGCAGTATGATGGGTCCAGGTAAACCCCGATTCTGAAACAACTTTATCTGCTATAGAACCATTGTGAATTGCAAAACCACCCGTTTCATGATCGGCAGTCACCACAAGCAGTGTTTGAGGATTTTTTTTCGCAAAGTTCAGAGCAACACCTATGGTATTATCAAAATCTATCACTTCAGTAATAATATCATCCTGATTATTATCATGTCCTGCCCAGTCAATTTGTGATCCCTCAACCATCAGAAAAAAGCCATTTTTATTTTTTGACAGGATTTCAATTGCCTTTTCAGTCATGCCGGGAAGCCCTGGATTTCGTTTATCCGCCCCAGGCAGATGCTTATCTGCAAAAAGACCCACCACTGAATCGACCTGTCCCAGCCTGTTAAATTCTTCTTCAGTTTGAATCACGGTAGTAAATTCAGCCAGTTCTGCCAGAAGATTCTTGTCATCCTCTCTTTTACTTCCAGGCTTTGTATGGGGTATAAAATAGCCCCGACCGCCGCCAAAAAGTACATCAATACCACTTCTGCTGATCTGCTCAGCAATAATAGAATGCTTTTTTCTACTATCAATATGAGCAGCAAACACCGCAGGTGTTGCATGAGTAATTGAACTTGAAACCACCAGACCTGTTGCTTTATTCACTTCCTTTGCATATTCAATAATGCTTTTTAGTGGTTTACCATCCGCAGAAACTGAAATGGCCTTATTATTGGTCTTATATCCGGTTGCCAGAGCAGTTCCCGCTGCTGCCGAATCTGTGATTAAAGCACTTTGTGAATGTGTTGTAAGCAGACCAAGGTGTTTAAATTCCTCCAGATTCAGCTGCCCTTTAACAATTTTTCCCGCAGTGATCTGAGCGATCCCCATACCATCACCAATTAATAAAATAATATTCTTTGGTGTCGATTGTTCTGCTGCATAAGCGGGAACAATAGAAACAAGCAATATAAAAACAGGCCAGCTAAATAACATTTTATATCGGGTATGTATCATTTAAAACCTCTAGTCAGTGTCCGTCCATAAATAAGGCGAATGAATTCGCCCCTACAATTCAAAGCCTAATAAATCATTGAACTATTAGGTGTTTTTCTGTAGGGGCGAATTCATTCGCCTAAAAATATTATTTATGGACGCACACTGGTTACCATAAAATCATTTTAAACTCTTGGTCACAATTTCAAATACATCAGGTGATAGCTCTTCTTTTGCCGCCCGTTTTAATTCAGCCTTCATCAGCTTTTGACGGGTTTTATCATAGCGTCTCCAGCGACTGAAGAGTTTCACCATACGTGAGGCAATTTGCGGATTAAACTTATCCAGAGCCAGAATCTGCTCCATAACAAACTGATAGCCCAGACCATTACTATTATGAAACGCTTTGAGATTCATTGCAGCAAATGAACCAATCAATGAACGAACTTTATTGGGATTTTTAAGATCAAAAGATTTATGCTGCATCAAACTTTTAACCTGTTGCAGAACATTGTCATGCTGTGAAACAGCCTGAACTATAAACCATTTATCCATCACCAGGGCATCATCTGACCAGCGCTGCTCAAAGCTGTCCAGAGCCTGCTGAGTATAATCAGACTGGATATGAGCTAATTGTGCCAGAGCAGCCATAGAATCAGTCATATTATTTGCTGACTGGAAGTGTTTATAGCCAAATTTTGCGGCTTTTTTATTAGCCTTTGCCATCAGATAACTCAGAGCCAGATTACGTAAGCTGCGTTTGCCGGCTTCATCAGCATTAAACTGATAGGCTGCTGTTGAACTTAATTCATCATAACTTGCTTTGAACTGGCTGTGCAATCGCTCCGCCATAATCAATTTAAGCCGTTTTCTTGTCTCATACACAGCATCCACATCGGCCACTTCAAGCTGCTCTAAAAGATAGGATTCTGAAGGTAAAACCAGGGCCTGAGCTTTCAAAGCATTATCTAATGCCGCATCGTTGAGTATCTGTTCACAGCCATGAATAAACTTATCCAATGTTGAAGCATTAAATGCTATCTTGACCTGTCCCTTTTTTTTAGCATTCTCACTCTGTAAGCCAATGGCATCAATAATAAGCTGTGCTGCCAGCTGCTGTCCCGCTTCCCAGCGATTAAAGGGGTCCGGATCACAGGCCATAAGAAATGCCCGCTCATCGGCAATGCTTCCCTTTGCAAGCTCATCCGGATATTCCAGAATAATCGGTGCTGAAAAATCTCTTAATAATGACAGAACAGGTTTCTCATCAATATCAGTATATTCAAACTGCTGCTGTTCCTTTGTCAGTATTATCATGTCTTCGAGGATCTGTTCACCTTGTTGATTCAGCAGGCCCATTTTAATGGGAATATAAAAGGGAACCTTTACTTTTTTATCAGGACTATTGAGTGTTTCATATGATGTGAGCGCACAAAATTGCTGCAGCTCAATAATCAGTTTTTTCTCATCCGCAAGATAAGTCGTCTTGACTTTAACCCTTGGCGTACCGGCCTGATTATACCAGCTTGAAAATTGTCCCAAATCTATCTGGCTGGCATCACTCATGGCAGAGACAAAATCTTCTGTCGTCACCGCCTGACCATCGTGGCGCTGAAAATAAAGATCCATGCCTTTTTGGAAATTTTCTTCGCCCAGCACAGTATGAATCATGCGAATGACTTCCGCGCCCTTGTTATAAACAGTGACCGTGTAAAAATTATTAATCTCCATATACTGAGCAGGACGAATGGGATGAGCCATCGGGCCGGCATCTTCGGCAAATTGATGCGCACGTAGAATTCTCACATCATCAATTCGCTTCACTGCTCTGGACTGCATATCTGAAGTGAACTCCTGATCACGAAAAACCGTCAAACCTTCTTTAAGACTCAGCTGAAACCAGTCCCGGCAGGTAACCCGATTGCCCGTCCAGTTATGAAAATACTCATGACCAATCACTCCTTCAATACCTTCATAATCATTGTCCGTCGCACTTTGCGGATCAGCCAGTACATACTTGGCATTAAAAACATTCAGTCCTTTGTTTTCCATCGCCCCCATATTAAAGTCTTCCACGGCGACAATCATATAGATATCCAGATCATATTCCAGAGCAAAGACTTCTTCATCCCACATCATGGCATTTTTTAAAGAGTTCATCGCATGTTCACATTTATGAGCATTTTGTTTTTCAACAAAAAGCTGCAGCGTGACATTGCGACCGGAAAGAGTAGTATAGAAGTCTTCGATTTTGAGCAAATCACCTGCAACCAGGGCAAACAGATAGCAGGGTTTTTTAAAGGGGTCATGCCATACTGCATAGTGACGACCTTCTGGAAGTTCACCCTGCTCAACTAAGTTACCATTAGACAGCAGCACAGGGTATTTTTCTTTATCAGCAACAATGGCTGTGGTGAAAGTGGACATCACATCCGGCTGATCCAGATAATAGGTAATTCGTCTGAAACCTTCTGCCTCACACTGAGTACAGAAATTGCCGCTGGACTGGTAGAGTCCTTCAAGGGCTTTGTTTTCTTCCGGCTTGATCCAGGTTTCTATTTCCAGAATAAAAGAGTAAGGCACTTCAGGAATAATTAAATGTTCATCTGTGCATTGATAATCCAGTTCTGAAAGCGGCTGACCATTAAGCAGAACCGATTTAAGATCTAAGCCCTGGCCATTTAATATAAGGGTTTCATCCCGGCAATCTGCTTTATGATTACGCAGAATTTCTAAACGGCTTTTAACAATAGTGACTGTCTCTGTCTCAGATTCTTTTTTTGAAGAGTCATTTGCTGCCGTCGTTTCAAGTTCAAAGCTCAGCTCTGTTCTATTAATGACATAAACGGGATACTGATAATCTTTCAGGTAAATCGTGGTATTGTTACTCATATTCAAAACTAACTCTTTGTGTTATTTGACATAATAATTCGTAGGCAATCGTGCCTGCTTTTTGGGAAACCCGTTCAATCGGCAGGCCATCACCCCAGAGTATCACTTTATCACCGATCTGAAACGCTATCGCCTTTTGTTCCAGCAGTCTCAGATCAACCGTGATCATATCCATCGAAACACGTCCGATCAAAGGCACTTCTATGCCGTGAATTAAAACCGGAGTGCCCGGCAACGCATGTCGGGGATAGCCATCACCATAACCCACTGCGATAACGCCGATAGTCATATCTTCAGGGCAGCACCAGCTCGCACCATAACCAATGCAGTCACCTTTTTTTAATTTCTTTATGGCAAGCAATTCAGAAGAAAGGGTCATGACTGGCTTTAACTGTTCATCCGATCCAGTTCTGGAGGGTTCGGCTGTTTCAAACGGTGAGACACCATAAAGCATAATACCCGGTCTGACCCAGTCATAACGGGCATCAGGAAGTGATAAAATTGCTGCAGAATTAGCCATACTTTTATCAATATCCACCAGATTTTTCAGACTGGATAATTTATGATATTGCTGTTCAAACTGTGTTATCTGCATTTGATTAAGAGGATGATTAATCTCATCTGCACAGGCGAAGTGAGAAATAAAACCTGAGGGTAGACAATTTGACTTCAGCTGATGAAATTTATTAATCAGCAGCACCAGATCATTCTCTGATAAGCCCAGGCGATGCATGCCGGTATCCATTTTCAGCCAGTAGTCTAACTTTTTTTCCTCTTCTGAATCAGGACTGTCTGTTCGCTCATGGCTGTCTGTTCGCTCATGGCTGTTTATTTGCTCATGGCTGTTTGTTCGCTCATGGCTGT
Organism: Gammaproteobacteria bacterium; assembly: GCA_030632625.1. Lineage (GTDB taxonomy): Bacteria > Pseudomonadota > Gammaproteobacteria > GRL18 > GRL18 > GRL18. The sequence continues at coordinate 136 of DAOVUK010000129.1, read as the reverse complement.
TTGTTTGCTCAAGGCTGATTACTTGCTCAAGGCTGTCCAGCAGCCACTGAAACTGTTGTAAACTATTAACCACAGGGATCAGTTTTAAGCTAATGCAGTCGAGGTATTGTTCAGCAGAAAAAACACCTTCAAGAAT
>DAOVUK010000485.1 GCA_030632625.1 Gammaproteobacteria bacterium | reverse complement strand
TTACTGCAAAGTTTTCTGAAAAGCAATTCAGAATATTCCCCGTAAATCATCATGTTGGTCTATAATTACCTGGATAATAACTTTACACAGAAATAAATTTCCTGATTTCCTGTTCACTGGGAAAATGTTAGATTCCGAAGACAATATATCCGATATCCTCCGTGATAAAATCCGGGGAGAAAGTTTTTTAAGAATTATAACAAGTACATATAATCATTTTAACAAATAAGGCTGTCTGGTGAGTATAATAAGAACAATAATTATTCAAATTCTCATTGCTTCGTCAGTCGCTTCAGTTGGCTGGATTTCCCATTTTTATCGTTTTCCTCAACATGAAATACCGCTGCTGATTCTCGGTTCAGGTATTATTCTGGGTTTATTGTTCCGTATGGGTGCCAGGGCAATCCCTGGCTTATTCATCGGTTTGTTTGTCTGTCACTTCCAGTTAATCGGCTATAAATTTCTGGTTTCATTGTGGTTATCGAGCTCTATGCTGATAACCGGCTGGCTGGCCCTGCTCTATTTACGCCGTTTTTTTAGTGATGATATTACGGACCATCCGGTTCGCAATTATCTGCATTTTTATGTTGCGGCGCTATTAATTGCTCCGATTATCAAGGTGCTGCTGGATTTGCCACTGATCTGGCTGGTTGACCGATTAGACATTATTGAGGATATTCGTCTGCTTATTTTTTCCTATACTTTGGGAGAGGCTTTGGGCGCGCTGGTTTTTGCACCGGCAATTATTTTATTTGGCAAGCAGTATTATCTTCAATATGCCTATGCAGATCTTGCCGCTTTAAGGACTGAGAAAGCCGTATGGCTGGCTGCTGCGGCTGTACTGGTATTACTGACTTTAATCATGGGCAAGTATTATTTTTTTGCCGGTCTGCTGGATGCTGAACTGCTGTTGTTTCCAATGATAATCTGGAGTGCATTGCGCCTGGGGGTGATATTTACCAATATTGCGGTAGCAATTATTTCCTACACAGTTTTTACCTTTCACTTTTTTGGTATTGCCGGGACATCAGGAGAAATGACACCCGCTCAGGTTCTGGGTATGCTGTTGCTGATCATTACTCTGGCTATAATGGGTCAACTGGTTGCAGCAACAACGCTGGAACGTCGCAAAAAAGAGCTGTTACTGGAGCAGGCAGCACTGCATGATCCGATTACCGGATTGCCAAATGTAGTTTATTTGCGCAAAAGCATGGAAGCTGTCAATCAAGTCGATCAGGATTCAGAGGTTAATTACATGCTGGGTTACATTTCAATTTGTAATTATGAGGCATTGTTTCAGGGTTATGGCATTGAAGCCCGAAACGCACTTTATTGTCAGTTTGGCCACTTTTTACAGTTAGAAACAGCTTCAGATATTAAGATATATCGTGTCAGCGGTCCGATATTTGCGATTTTATTAGAAGAAAAACAGGCTAAGCCCTGCATTGATGTGCTGCACAAGCTGGCAGAAAAAGTGAAACATTTTAATTTTATCTGGGAGGAGCGTGCTGTTCACATCAATGCTGTTTTTTCACTGGTGCCGGCTGATTATACGCCTGGAGAATTACATGGCCCACTGGAACATGCCAGCGCATTAGTGGAAAAAGCCTATCAACTGGGTAATATAGGCACGGTTATTGTTGACCATAAGGATCAGCACAGAAAGCACCGTGAAGTGCGTGCCGACTGGCTGGGAATCATTAACCAGGCTTTGGCCAAAGATCGTTTTACCCTGGTGGCTCAACCTATCGTCTCTATTGATAAAACCAGTGATGCTAATTCGGCACTCTATTTTGAAGTGCTGTTACGTCTGCAGAGCTCTGATGGCAGATTAGAAATGCCGGAAAAATTTATACCTTATGCTGAGAGTTTTAATTTGATGCCGAGTATTGATCGATGGGTGATAAGGCATACATTACAATGGTTGTCATCTATAGACATGGATATTGGGAAATTAGGCTTATGTTCTATTAATCTTTCCGGACAGTCAGTTGCCGATCCTAACTTGTGTTCTGATATAGAACAATTACTGCATGAATATAAAATCCCGGCAAAAAATATTTGTTTTGAAATAACTGAAACTGCTGCTATTGCCGATATGTACATGGCCAACACATTTGTTTCCCGGTTGCAGAAACTCGGCTGCTCAGTGGCACTGGATGATTTTGGCAGTGGCTTATCCTCGTTTGAATATCTTAAAATGCTGCCAGTGGATATACTCAAAATTGATGGCTCATTTGTGCATAATATGCCTCAATCGGAAACCGATTATGCGATTGTGGAGGCAACCTGCAGGGTCGCTCAAACGATGAATTTAAAGACCGTAGCCGAATATGTCGAGTCAGAAAAAATTATGGCGTGTCTTGTTGAAATGGGTGTGAATTATGCGCAAGGCTATTATACCGGCAGACCGATAACATTGGAAAAGCTGCAGCTGCTGATAGAGCAATCAAAAGGGAGCGGTCTATAGCTTATATTACTTGCTTTTTTGCGCTGATCATTTGTCGGGCAATTTTCAGGGCATAGTCCAGACTGCCGGTACTGGCCTGTCCTGTGCCGGCGAGATCCAGGGCGGTACCATGATCCACAGAGGTGCGAATGAAAGGTAGTCCCAGAGTGACATTAACCGCTTTGCCAAAGCCCTGGTATTTGAGCACCGGTAAACCCTGATCATGATACATGGCCAGAACGGCATCGGCCTGCTGCAGATTTTTTTTGGAAAACAG
>DAOVUK010000515.1 GCA_030632625.1 Gammaproteobacteria bacterium | reverse complement strand
GCTGACAATTCAGCTGAAGCTAAAAAGACTTTGGCGTCTTTACCCAGACGATTGGGAAAATTACGAGTTGAGGTAGACACCACATTAGATTCATCAGCGACTCTGGCCTGGTTACCCATACACAGAGAACAGCCCGGTAATTCTGTTCTGGCACCTGCTCGTCCAAAGATACTGTAAATACCTTCTTTAATCAGCTCTTTTTCATCCATCTTAGTCGGTGGTGCAATCCATAAACGCGTGGGAACAGCACCTCCGCCATTGTCAAGGTAAGCCTCAAGCACTTTTGACGTGGCACGATAATGCCCGATATTGGTCATACAGGAACCAATAAAGACTTCTTCAATTTTTTGTCCACTCAAGTCGGATAAGAGTTTGACATCATCCGGGTCATTGGGACAGGCAAGAATAGGCTCTTTAATGGTATCCAGATCAATTTCAATAATATCAGCATATTCGGCATCGGCATCCGGTTCTAATAATTGCGGATTATCCAGCCAGGCCTGCATCGCATCAATACGGCGCTGCAGGGTTTTAGCATCCTGATAACCTTCAGCAATCATCCAGCTTAACAGGCTTACATTGGATTTAAGATATTCAATCACCGGCTCTTTATTCAAGCGCACGGTACAGCCGTTAGCAGAGCGTTCTGCCGAAGCATCTGCCAGCTCAAATGCCTGCTCAACTTTCAAATCAGGCAAGCCTTCAATTTCCAGAATACGGCCATTAAACACATTAATTTTACCGGCTTTATCCACGGTTAATTTGCCGTCCTGAATGGCCTGCCAGGGAATGGCATTGACCAAATCACGCAGAGTGATTCCGGGCTGCAGAGTGCCTTTAAAACGGACCAGAACCGATTCAGCCATATCCAGCGGCATCACCCCCATTGCTGAAGCAAAAGCCACTAAGCCTGAACCCGCCGGAAATGAAATACCCAGTGGGAAACGGGTATGAGAGTCCCCTCCCGTGCCCACCTGATCAGGCAATAGCATACGATTGAGCCAGGAATGAATAATGCCGTCACCCGGACGCAGCGACACACCACCGCGCTGTGTCATAAAACCGGGTAAACTACCCTGTAATTTGATATCAACCGGTTTTGGGTAGGCTGCCGTATGACAAAAACTCTGCATCACCAGATCAGAGGCAAAACCCATACAGGCCAGCTCTTTAAGTTCATCCCGGGTCATGGCCCCGGTGGTATCCTGAGAACCGACAGTGGAAATTCTGGGTTCACAATAAGTACCAGGACGAACACCTTCTATGCCGCAAGCCTTGCCGACAATCTTCTGTGCCAGAGTAAAGCCTTTGCCCGTATCTTCAGCTGTTTGCGGACGAGTAAAAATATCAGTAGGCGCCAAACCCAGAGCTTCACGGGTCTTATCAGTGAGTCCCCGACCAATAATCAGTGGGATTCGCCCTCCCGCCTGAACCTCATCCGCCAGTGTATTCGGTCTTATGTCAAACGTACTTATGACATTATCCTGTTCATCACAAACTTCACCACGATACGGTTTGATAGTGATCACATCACCTGTCTGCAATGTTGACACATCACATTCAATCGGCAATGCCCCGGAGTCTTCTGCGGTATTAAAGAAAATCGGGGCAATTTTACCACCTAAGACCACACCACCCTGACGTTTATTGGGTATATATTTAATGTCATCGCCCATATGCCAGAGCACTGAATTTATGGCTGATTTACGAGACGATCCGGTACCCACTACATCACCGACATAGGCAATGGCATGACCTTTTTTCTTCAGTTCATCAATAGTCGCCAGGGCATCGGGCATTTTTGTCACCAGCATGGATTTTGCATGCAGTGGTATATCAGGCCTTGACCAGGCTTCTGTTGCTGGTGATAAATCATCCGTATTGGTTTCACCTGACACTTTTAATACGCTGACCGTAATACTGTCAGCTAATTTAGCTCTTTGAGTAAACCAGTCGCCTGCAGCCCAGGCATCAACAATCTGTTTAGCGAACGCATTGGTTTTTGCTTTTTCCATAACACTATGCCAGGCATCAGCAATCAATAGAGCCGTGGACAGTGATTTTACTGCAATTGGTGCCAGTTGTTCATTATCAAGCAAATCAACCAGCGGTTGAATATTATAGCCGCCGCCCATAGTACCCAAAATTTCTGCGGCCTTTTCCGGGCTCACAAGGGGCGAAGTCTGCGTCCTGGCGGCAATGTCATTG
>DAOVUK010000339.1 GCA_030632625.1 Gammaproteobacteria bacterium | reverse complement strand
GATTTCGAACAAAAATATCCCGTTGAACTTGATCCAGTTTACACAGCTAAAATGATGTATGCTATTGTAAGCATCGTAGAGAAAGAATTCTTTCCCCGCGGAAGCAGAATTATTGCTGTGCATACCGGGGGGTTACAGGGAAAAAGAGGCATGCAGCAAAGAATTCAGGCGCTGCTGTCAAAAGCCTTATAAATAATGATAATTCACACGACATAGGGGGATAAAAAAAATTTCATGGAACTAAAAAATACTATTCTGCAGCTGTTTCCCAAACTTAATGAAGCCATCGGCACAGACGGTGTCAATATACTTGAACACTCGCAGCAAATGACTATTCCTGAAGGAACAGTTGTTTTTCATCAGGGCGATCAATGTCTGAACTATCTGCTCATTATCTCCGGTTCAGTTAAGGTCATTACCCGCGCTGAAAACGGGCGTGAGATAGTCCTCTATCATATTACCAGCGGAGGTTCCTGCGTTCTGACGACCAGTTGTCTGATATCATCAGAAGACTACCCCGCCGAAGGTGTTACTGAAAGTGATGTTCTGGCACTTGCCATCCCAAAACCTGTTTTTGAACAATATATGGGTGAGTCCAGGGCTTTTAGAAAACAGGTATTTCATTCCTATGGTGATCGTCTTATCAAATTGATCTCTCTGGTTGAAGATATCAGTTTTGCTAAACTGGATATTCGATTAGCCAAGTTCCTATTGGTCAATGGTTCCGTAAACACACCGATTCGTACCACACATCAGGCTTTAGCCACTGAACTTGGTTCTGCACGTGAAGTCATCAGCCGGCAGTTAAAAGAATTTGAAAACAAAGGCTGGGTTCAACTGAGCCGGGGAAAAATAGAAATTACCAACCATGATGCTTTAGCCCGTCTATTACCTTCAACCAATTAACAGACCTATCACTTTTTTATCTAAAATTATACGTTTTAAGTGACATTATCACTTAACGTATTTTTTTTTTCTGGCACAATAAGCTCAACTTAAAAACAAAATAATTCATTTATGGAGCTTATAATGAAAAACGTTGGTGGAATAGATAAGATTTTACGTATTGTAGCTGGTATTGTTTTAATTGCCTCAGTCTTTTTGGCACCTACAGCTACAGTCATGAACCCATGGGGATGGATTGGTGTTGTTCCTCTATTAACTGGTCTGTTTAACTTTTGTCCGCTTTACACACTGCTTGGTCTTAATACCTGCAGTGAATGTAAGGACTAATTAATGCAAAAACCTGCAGAAATAGTCTTATTTCTGCATCAGGCAGAGTCGTTGTTATTTTATACTCTGCCGGATGGTAATAAGAGTTTAATCTCTGAGCCCATCCAGTACTGAGTGAGGACTACGGATTGAAATTAAGTTTCGATAATTAATTTTCATTGCCATGCCTCTCTCGCTATAGCCACAAACTCATGGCTGACTCGTGACTATAGCAAGGTGTTTTTTTTATAGTGCAACTTCCCCCCCATTGCATGATTATTTTAAAAGCACCTTGCTATAGTTGTGAAAAATTGCCATCACATTTCTCAAACATCCAGAAACAGTCAATAAATAAACATAATTATAATTCTTTTCACGCCATTTAAATTTCTGCTATCATATTGAACAACTGGATAAAATACCTGGCGGTAAAGGGCTAGTCATTATCTGTATTAATAATATTTCTATGAGAGTTGTACACCATGGATGCTAACAGTCAATTAAAACAGCAGTTTGAAAAAATGATGAATTTTCGTCATGCCTGTAAAGTCTTTGATGAAAGCAAAAAAATCCCCGATGATGATTTTCAATATATTTTGCAAAGTGCACGTCTCTCTCCCAGCTCATTTGGCTTTGAGCCCTGGCATTTTCTAGTTGTCCAGGACCCCGCGTTAAGAGAAAAACTTCAGGTTCATACCTGGGGTGCTCAGGGCACATTACCGACCGCCAGCCATTTTGTTGTCACTCTGGCAAGAACAGCAAAAACCATGCACTTTGATAATGACTACATTGAATATATGATGGCTCAGATACATCATTTACCGGAAGAAATACGTATTAAACGCAAAGGATTTTATCAGGGGTTTCAGGAAAATGATTTCAACCTTCTTCATGGTGATAAAGAGCAAAGCGATAAAGCCATGTTCGACTGGGCGGCAAAGCAATGCTATATTGCCTTAGCTAATATGATGAATGCCGCAGCCTTTATCAATATAGACAGTTGTCCTGTTGAAGGCTTCAAAGAAGAACCGATCAATCAATTATTAGCAAGCGATTTTAATATTGATACCTCTGTTTTTAAAGTCGCTTATATGGTTGCTTTTGGTTATCGAAAAAATCCCCAGAATATAAAAACACGGCAAAAACTGGATGACATTGTTTCCTGGTATTAATATGAGTTTCCTGGTATTAATATGAGTTTTTTGGTGGAAATCAGGCATACTGCCCGGCAGTGTAACCGGAAGACCAGGCCCATTGAAAATTATACCCGCCAAGATGCCCCGTTACATCAACCACTTCACCAATAAAATATAAGCCTGAAACTTTTTTTGCCTGCATGGTTTTGGAAGATAATTCATTAGTGTCCACCCCTCCCACTGTCACTTCTGCCACACGATAACCTTCAGTACCATCCGGCCAGAAGTGCCAGTCCTGAAAAACATCACTCATTGTTTTAAGTTCTGATAAGTTATATTGATTGACAGGTTTATCAAAAGCATGAATTTGACATAAACATTCCGCCAGTCGTCTGGGCATTTTTCTGGACAATAAATTTTTTACCAGAACCTTCGGCTGCTGGACCTGTTGCGCCAATAACCATGAGTAAAGATCAAGTTCCGGTAATAATTTAATTCGTATACTCTCTCCCATACGATTATTTTCAACTTTCCAATAAGATGAAATCTGCAGTACCGCAGGTCCGCTTATGCCTTTATGAGTAAAAAGCAAATTTTCTTTAAAATACTGTCCGCCATAACTCAACTCAGATTCCACAGCAATACCTGAAAGCTGCTGGTATTTTCTACGGTCTTTAATATTATAGCTTAACGGCACCAGACCTGGTCGGGTTGCTATGATATTCAAACCAAATTGTTTTGCCAGGCGCAGGCCGAAATCACTGGCACCCATTCTACTGACTGATAAACCACCCGTAGCAACAACAACAGAACTGGCTCGATAGTGACCTTGAGAAGAATTCACACTGAATTCTTCTTTTTGGGTAGAAGAGTTTTCAGCATTACTAGTATCAACAAAAGTATCAACAAAAGTATCGACAAGAGTGTCAACATTGCTTTTATCAATAGATTTATACACACGCTCAATATGAGCATCTAATTGAATCGTTACACCATATTTTTCACATTCCGATAACAGCATCCGGATAATATCATTAGCACTTCGATCACAGAATAACTGTCCATGCTGCCTTTCATGCCAGGGGATCTGGTATTCAGCCATCAGGGCAAGAAAATCATAATATTGATAGCGTGATAGTGCTGATTTACAAAAATGTTTATTTTCAGATAAATAATTGCTGGCACTGATATCATAATTGCTAAAATTACAACGCCCTCCGCCAGAGATACGGATCTTTTTTCCTGCCTTTGCGGCGTGATCCAGCACAATTACTTTTCGACCCCGTTTGCCTGCTTCTATGGCGCACATAAGACCTGAAGCACTGGCTCCTATAATCAAAACATCAAAATATGTCATTATAAATATTTTTAGAATTAGTCAAAATCAGTTAAAATCCATGAATTTATCATTTTAACAAAATAATTCAAGGCTTTACTATGTCTGATATCGAAAACCGCGTCATGGAACTGGAAATAAAAAATGTTCATCAGGAAGATACCATCGAGCAGCTCAACCAGATCATAATCAAACATCAAACCAGCATTGATAATTTAGTTCGCCAGATGGAACAACTGCAAAGTAAACTAAGCAATTTACAGCAAAGTAATTCCAAAGACACTCCGGAACCTCCCCCTCCTCATTACTAGGAAGCCATCCAGAAAAATCAACTGCAATGAATAAAGCTTTTTTCTAAAATGTCGTTATACTCAATATAGCCATTGAGATTAAATATAAATTTTCGGAGCAGCAGCTTGTGACCTCGACTTCCAATCAATCTAACCGCCTTGAGTTACTGCTATTTTATTTAGGTGGTAAACGTCGATTTGCTATCAATGTACTTAAAATAAAGGAAGTAGTACCCTGTCCGCCATTGCATCAATTACCATCCTCAAACCCTAGAATATTAGGTGTTGCTCAACTGCGCGAAGAGACACTGCCCATTATCGATCTGGCAAAAGCCATTAGCTCAACTCAGCGAATATTAACTGCAGAACAAATCATTCAAGGTTCAGTTATTACCACTGAAATCAATCGCTCACAGCAGGGTCTATGGATCAGCGGCGTTGATAGAAT
>DAOVUK010000182.1 GCA_030632625.1 Gammaproteobacteria bacterium | reverse complement strand
TTTTTTGCACAGCCAGGTCTCATGGGATTCCAGATCTTTAATTTTATCTCGTATGCAGGAAGCTGCTCAATACCTTACAGGTGAGCATGATTTTAACTCTTATCGGACGGTAAAATGTCAGGCAAAAAGCGCAGTTAAAACTGTTTATTGTCTTGATATTTCACAGCGCGGCGAATATTTTTATATTGATATTGAAGCAAATTCATTTTTGCATCATATGGTAAGAAATATTGCCGGTGTGCTTATTTCAATCGGCTCCGGTGAACAAGAACCTGAATGGGCCAAACAAGTATTGGATGAGCGTGATAGAACCAAAGGTGGTAAAACAGCGCCTTCCGGAGGCTTGTATCTGACACACATTAGTTATGATAAAAAATTTAATTTACCACAAATTAACTCTAAAACAATTATTTAGTTCGTTAAATAATTTTGATTGTTATTCTAAAGCCTCAGATTGTTTTTTAATCACTGCAGTAATGTTCTTTATTACAATTGATGCCACAAGCACTGTCAGCAATATTGAAAATATGGATAATAACAGCACAGTTTGATAGGCCGCCTGCATTTTTTTATGCGCTTCGGATTTTATAAATAGGTTTTGGTGTTCCTGATATAAAATAAATTGTATCATCAGGGAGATATTTTCATTTTGTCCGGGGATGGTATAAGTGTGCAGATAGTCAGATGCTTTTTTATTTTTTCCATTCCTGATCAGTTTAATTACTTTATATTGACTGGCGACAATATTTCGGGCGATTTGTCTTTGAATTTTTAATAAAGTCAGCTCTTCATCAGTCAGAGTGGTTGCCATGAGTAATTCTCTTTTTTCTAAAAATAATCCACCCAACTCATGAAATTCTGAAATGATCGTATCCTGCCTGAAGGGATCATTTTCATTGATCAGGGCCTGCAGCTTTATGATACGTTCGCGAGCCAGAGTACGCATTTTGTGCATATATGTCATTTGAATGTTTTGTGTTTCAATTAACTGATAAATATCATTCTGCACATCATAGAGATGTTTAAAACCAATAATATTAGAAAATATAGTCAGTAGAATAATGAAGGCAAATGAAAAAAACAGAAATGATCGGGCTTTTTTGCTATCTAAATACATAATATCGGGTAAATATTCGGCGAATATTATTTAATTAACCACAGTTAATCCTATGGTCATTTGTTTTTATAATTATTTAAATAAAGTATATAAGAAAAAATAAAAATAGATAGGAAATTAAAGAAAGTAATGACTAATTAGTGTTCAGCCATTCATAGATAGGGTAGAGACGTTGCATGCAACGTCTCTACGTATGCTTACCACCCTAGCGGTCGTTACGTGACCGTAGAGACAAGGCATGCCTTGTCTCTACACTTTGGAAAAGTACGCATTTTTGTGAAGAGCCTTTAAATTTCAGAATCAGCATATTGTTCAACCCAGATTATGGTTGCGGCAATAACGGCTGTGGGCATAATAATAAAATTTACCAGGGGTATCATTGATGCGCCCATAGTCACACCACCAAAGCCCATTGAGAACAGGCGGCTTTTACCCTGTAATGCCCGTTGTTGTTTAAATGTGAGTTTATGATTCGCCATCGGATAGTCCATATACTGCAGAGACATCATCCATGCGGTAAATAAAAACCAGATAACCGGGCCTATAATTGGGACAACAAACAGTATGATCAAAAATGGTATCGACCAGAGGATCATATAAATCAGCTTTCTAATTTCCATCATAATGGTTGGGATTAAATCTTTCATTATTTGCTTGAAACCGCTGGCATCATCCATTAGTTTCCCTGTCAGATGTTTTTCCGTCGCCTCAGCTAATAGCCCATTAAACGGTGCGGCAATGATATTGGCCAATATTGAAAATGTATAAAATATTAAAACCAGTAACGCCAGACCAAAAATAATATACAGCAGGGGTTTGATAAAATTAACAATGGCGGCAACCCAGGACCACATACCGGATGTATCAAGAGCCCAATCCATGAATTGACCAAAATAGGCAAAGCCAAAATAAATCCCGATAGAAAAAAAGAAGATATTAATTAAAAGTGGAATTATCACATAGCTTTTTATGCCGGGTTGAGTTAAAAGCGGCAGTGCTTTAAAGAGGTAAGAAATCCCGGTAACAGGATTGTTGCATTGAGCCATAAAAAGTCCTTCTTGTTTAATATTATCCTAGAAAAATCAGTTGAACCTATTACGAACGCCCAATGCACTGAATCTTCATGACTTTCCAAAACATTTTGACTGCACCCGTAGGGTAACTACGAATAAAGCCAAAATAACTTGTAAAGCCATGAATCTTCAGCACCTTGAACGCTCTCACTACGATTCAACTGATTATTCTAGGATAATCGGTTTTATTCTTTGTTTGAGAGCGGGTTGTAACACCAGGTTGCTTGCGCCAAAATGGCGCTTCCGGCTGCAGCTTGCTGCTGCACAGCCATTTTAACAGGAACGCCCAGTTTCTGCTCCCGGATATAACGCCAGCCATTATTGGCTGCGCCGCCGCCAATGCTAGTTACATGTTTGGGATAAGGTGCACCTAAATCAAGCAGTTTCTGATATGCCAGAGTTTCAATATCAGCCATGCCTTCAAGCAGGGCCTGGAAAAAATCAGCGTCTTTTTCTGGCCTGGGTAATAGTTTTGCCTGCAAACCGGGATCCTGAATTGGAAACCGCTCACCGGGGCTTGATAATGGGTAATAGTTTAAATTCAGCATTGAAAAAGTGTCCTGGCTGATTTTCATCCTGAGTATTTCAGTCAATTCAGACAGTTCATTATAACAAAAGAATTGTTTAAGCACTTCACCGCCTGAGTTTGAACTACCTCCCACTAGCCACAAATCACCATAAGGCTGGCTGTAAACTCCGGATTTTTGATCGAAAATTGCCTGATCTGAAATAATTTTCATCACCAGAGTCGAACCCAGAGATGTTATGGCATCACCAATATTACTTGCCCCTGATGCAATAATTGCTGCGGTACTGTCAGTGGTTCCTGCACAGATATTGAGTGCCTGACTGAATCCGAATTGAGCGGCAATTCCAGGCGAAACCTGTGCTATTACCTGCCCGGGTGTCATCACCACGGGAAGCAGAGAAACTGGGAAATTCGACTGCTGTAATAGCTGCTGCAGCCAGTCAGGCCAACATTGGGCCGACGCATCATAACCCATTTTTAAGGCATTATTCTGATCACTGATGCCATATTTTGCCATCAGTTTACCACTGAGCCAGTCTGCCTGGTTCAGGGCATAATGAATACTGCTTTGCTGATCATACTGTGCAAAAAGCCAGAGTATCTTCGCCAGCCCGGATGTTGTACCAATGGCGGCGGTATTCTCAGGGGCAATGAGTTTAATCTGCTGCGCCTGAAGAATTGCCCGCTGGTCATTATACATGAGGGCATCAGAAACAGGTTTACCGGATTGATCACATAGCAATACAGTACCTGAAGTACCGTCAATGGCAAGATGAGTAATACAATCAAGCTGCAGCTGGTGTTTTTTCTGCAGGGTATCAGATAACTGAAAGATCACCTTTTCCAGCGTATCCCACCAGTCTTCGGGGTTTTGCGAATAACCGATTATTTGCTGGTTGTCTGAATAAAAAGGCTGGCCTGGGGGGAGATTATTTTGCGCCTGAGCAAATATGCAGTGATTTTTGTCCATAATCACTGCACGAATGCCGGAGGTGCCGATATCTATGCCTAAACTGAACATATAAACATCTATATCTGCAGCTTATTCAGGAAGATGAACAGGAGTCGGCGGAATCCAGTCAGGTGCACGATGTTCGGCAATAACGGTGGTATAAATGCCGCCGCGAACATAAAACTCTGCACATATTCGCATAAAACGCGGCTCAGTAGCCTTAACTAAATCGGATAAAATATCATTAGTGACTTTTTCATGAAAAGCACCTTCATTTCTAAATGACCACATATACATTTTAAGTGATTTTAATTCCACACACTGTTTATCAGCAATGTATTCAATATTAATCGTGGCAAAATCAGGCTGCCCCGTTTTCGGGCAAAGGCAGGTAAATTCAGGCACTTTAATACGAATAGTAAAATCTCGCTCCGGCGTTGGATTATCAAAGGTCTCAAGCTCCTTGCTTGGTTGTGTAGAGCTGTGCTGCATGGACATAGTCTGTTCCTGATTGTCAAAAATGGGCAAATTTTACACTATTAGACAGAAGAATTCACATAAGTGCCTAAACATCGGGTTCTTCTGTAGGTGGGTAATAAAGTGCATACTGAGTATTAAAGTCTCATACCGAGTAATAAAAATACTGTCGTTCGAACAGGAGCAGGCTTTTGCTATATAATTTGACAACCCTCACACAAATGGAATCTAAAATTTATAGCGATTGCCATCCCATTATAATCGCTTTTAAAATGCCAGAAAGCTTCATAATAAAAACTGAAATATTCAAACGCTTAAATCAATTTAATCCCAGATCTGTGCTAATATAATGGGCCTTTATAACAAAAACAGTGCCTAAGTGTTATCAATCTTCGAGGTGAGGTGGTGACTGTATGTGACATTCGTATGATGTTAGGATTTGCCGCTAAGGAGAACACCACTGATACAGGCATTATCATGATGGAATTGGGCGATCAGAAAATGGGGATACTCGTGGATAACATCACTAAAATCCTCAAAGTTAAAACATCCGAAATCGATCCGACTACAGTGAGTGAAGGGAATCAAACAATTCAAGGCACCTGGGCAGCAAAAAGGTCAAGTCTACATCCTTTTGTCCATTAATGAATTGATAAAAGGTGATGCTAACAGGTTATATTCATAAAAAATAATTCATTCATAAAGAGGTAAAAAAACTGTGTCCACTACTTTCCACATTGAAGAAGAAATAAATCTTAAATCATGGGATGATATCATTAATCGTCCTTGCTACAAATCTTCAATTAAACCTAAAAAATTTAATTTCACTCATATATCGGCTAGCTATTCATTCAAAGATGAAAGCGCACGCTGTGGTGTGAGTGATTGTCTGAAAGATCACTCCCGTGGTTTTTTGGTGAATACTTCAGATGAAAATGAAACAAATCTCTGTGAAAATTGTGGGAATAGATTTTTTAATGTGAGCTTTGAAAAACAGAAAAAGATCCTTCAAAATATAAATACCATTCGAAAACAGAAAATTCAATTAAATAAAATACTTGAGCAAAACATTATAAGAGATCAGGTCAATGAACTTAAACAAGCCTCTCAAGGAGCTAACTGGCTTTATCATGTATTAACCAGCTTTTGTGATACCTATCCTACAGAATTACTGACAGCATTAAAGGAATTAGCGACAAAAACAGATGAGAACACAGCTCTTTCAGAACTTATCGAAAATGAATGCGATCAATCTCAACGAGACAATATTGGGCAACTACAGGGTTTAAATATATTTGCATTGGATATCCGAGAAGAACTTATCGGTAAAATATTAAAACCTTTAATAGAACTAAAAAAACTTGCTGATAATCCGGATGAAATTTCTTCACTCACTCGTTATTGTAAATGGGCAGATAATTTGGATGAACAGTTTGTCATCGTTGAAAAACTGATTAAAGAAGGGCAGCTATTTTTTACAACATGGAACCTGGAAAAGTTAAAGAGTATTCCTTTACCAAAAGCAAGTGCTCGTTTAGTTAAATCAGTATCCTGGAATATTAATAAAGCCGCTAAAAAAGTTTAGTCAGTAACAGAAACCTGATTAAATATTCTCATGAGACTCGATAAATACATTGGTCAAAATACAAACCTGACTCGCTCTTTAGCCAAAAAAGCAATATCATCTGGTCAGATATCAGTCAATCATGAATGTGTAAAAAATACAGCATTTAAAGTTAAACATACTGATACGGTATTTTATTTTGATAAGAAGATATCAACTCTGGGTCATCGATATCTGATGCTGAATAAGCCTTTGGGGTATATTTGTTCGACTCAGGATGAAGTACATCCTTCCGTATTAAATCTGATTGATATTGATAAACGAAACCGCCTGCACATTGTCGGACGGTTGGATGTGAATACCACGGGGCTGGTACTTATCACTGATGATGGTCAATGGTCACATCGCATAACATCACCTAAAAAAAATTGTCAGAAATCTTATCAGGTATATTTAGCAGAAAATATTGATGCAGATATTATTGAAATCTTTAAAAAAGGATTATTACTCAATAATGAGAAAAAACCGACTCTTCCTGCTCAGCTTGTTTTACAATCAAAACAGAAGGCATTATTAAGCATTCAGGAAGGCCGATATCACCAGGTTAAACGTATGTTTGCTGCGGTGGGTAACCATGTTGAAGCACTTCATCGTGTCAGTATAGGCACGATCACTTTAGATGCTCAATTGGGTGATGGTGAATGGCGGTATTTAACGGAAGATGAAATTACATCTATGAATTCGACATAAGTTGTCTTTTGTAAGCATGAATACCGCTTTACAAAACAACTGCAATTATTGATTATCAATAATGCTTAAAATAGTTCAAAGATGTTTTTTTATGAAATGAGTTTTAATTGATGCTAAATTTCTGCAAGGGACGATTCCGACTGCTACAGGTTAAAAATGCTCTTCTACTCTAATCGTTTTAATACCCACAGATTGAACTTTATCGGTGGCATGGTCTAATGTATGATATAGTTTTTCAGTACCACTGTTATCTGTCAAAGCAACTATATCACCATCAGTTTTGTGAA
>DAOVUK010000219.1 GCA_030632625.1 Gammaproteobacteria bacterium | reverse complement strand
TGAAGCCAATAGTTGTTCTATTAAATGAAAATGATAGGAAAATATGGCCAAAATCAGCTTTTCCGCAGTAGGCTTTCTATTCTCGGACAGGCTCCTAAGCAGAGCAGGAACAAACAGTGACGGATTTACTTTCACAAGAAGAAATAGATGCATTGTTGCACGGTGTTGATGATGGCGACGTCGATACCGATGATGAAGAGCAAAATGATGGTGAAGCCAGGCAATATGATTTCAATAGTGAAGATCGTATTGTTCGTGGTCGGATGCCAACGCTGGAAATGATCAATGAGCGGTTTGCACGTTATCTCCGTATCAGCATGTTTAATCTTTTACGACGTTCAACTGAAATCTCAGTGGGTGGAATACAGACACTGAAATTTGGTGAATATATTCATACATTATTTGTCCCCACCAGTCTTAACCTGATTAAAATGAAACCATTAAGGGGAACTGCTCTTCTGGTTATTGAGCCGACTTTAGTTTTTATTCTGGTTGATAATTTCTTCGGCGGCGAAGGGAAGTTTCATGCAAAAATTGAAGGCCGGGAATTTACACCGACTGAACAACGTGTGGTTCACATGTTTATGGAATTGTGTTTTGAAGATTTGGTTAAAGCATGGTCTCCAATTATGCCTATGCAGTTTGAATTCAGCAGTCGAGAAGTGAATCCTCAGTTTGCAAATATTGTCAGCCCGACAGAAGTTGTTGTTGTGAGCAGTCTGCATGTTGAATTAGAGGGTGGTGGAGGCAATATCCATATTACTATGCCTTATTCCATGCTGGAACCTATTCGTGAATTACTGGATGCGGGCATACAAAGTGATAGAAGTGATGTGGATGAGCGCTGGAGTCAGGCATTAGGTGATGAAATTAAGTCTGCCGAAGTGGGTGTATCATCCATGCTGGCAAACACCTCGTTAACCCTGAAGGATGTGGTTAATCTTAAGGCGGGGGATATAATCCCTATCAATATTGAAGACGAAGTGAGTGTTTTTTCTGAGGGAATCCCTATTTTTAAGGCAAATCATGGTATTCATAATGGTCATCATGCAGTAAAGATTGTGGGTAAAACGGAACGTCCCACACATCTTGAAACAGGAATCCCTTTTTTAGATGAGACTTTTTCACGCAAGGATTCAGAAAACACAGCAGGAAATACCAGGGCCTTACCAAAACAGGATTAGCGTTTAACTATATCTTAACTATAGCTTAACTATAACCTTAAATATGCTTTTTAAATGGGAAATGACAAACTGAAACATATCAGTATTGGGATAAAGAATAATGAATGATGAAACAGAAAATGCGGCAGCTGAGGAAGATCCCTGGTCAGAGGCAATGAATGAACAGGCTGAATCAGAGGCTGCTGGATTTGACAAATTAGAGGATGATGCCATTGCATCAGATGATGAAATTAATCTGGATGTGATACTGGATGTTCCGGTTGATATTTCAATGGAAATTGGACGAACAAAACTCAGCATTCGACATTTACTCAAATTAAATCAGGGCTCAGTCATTGAACTGGATCGTCTGGCCGGTGAGCCTATGGATGTACTTGTTAATGGTACATTGATTGCCCATGGTGAAGTGGTTGTGGTAAATGATAAATTTGGTATTCGTTTAACTGATGTGATTAGTCCAGTTGAGCGAATTAAGAAACTTAAATGATTTTGCTGGCCGGGGTATTAAAACATGAGGGAAGACAAGCATTAGCTTTTATCTGTATTTGGGCAATGATAGTATTTTTTTCTGTATCTGTTTATGCTGTGCAAAATCCGGATGCACAAAGCTCAAATTTACAGAGTTTGAATAAAAAGAACAGTGCGATAAAACAGGAAGAAAGTCAGCTTCAAACTCTGCTTCAAGAGGAACTGCCTCAAGAGAAGCAAAAAGACAACAATCCACTAGTGGAGAAAAAAGTGGAGAAAAAAAACTTTTCATTCTTGTCCGGTCAGACATTTTCTAATACGGCAGCGAATAGTAAAAAAAACGATGCAGCATCAAATACTGATGCTTTAAGTGTTTCATTAGGACTTATTTTTATTCTTATAATGATTTTTTCTCTGGCCTGGTTTATGAAAAAAATGGGTTATACTAATCTGACCGGGCAGGGGCAATTAAAAATAATCGCCACACTGAACCTTGGTCAAAAAGAAAAAATTGCTTTGATTCAGGTTGGTCAACAGCAACTATTGGTGGGTATGACCGCTACACAAATTAATACCTTGCATGTACTGGATGAGTTGCTTGAAGAAACTGAAGCTCAAACAAAAGATCAGGGCGTCGTGACAGGGAACAATCCATTTGCCAATAAATTATCTAAATTTTTAAATAATACGCAAAAAAATATAAAATAAAAGTATTTTTTTTTGCCCTGTTAACACAAATTTATTTAAACAACTGTGGAGAGAGGGCATAGCTTGTCTCTAGCCACTTTTTTCTTAGTCAGGTAAAGTCTTCTAATGGAAAAAAATCAAACAATTCACCGTATGTATCGTTATTTTACACCATTATTAATTGTATTTTTGATGTTCCTGCCCGATGTTATTTTTGCTGCCCCCGGTCTGGATGCACTCACCGTCACCACGGGGGCCGATGGCGAACAAAAATGGTCAATCACTATTCAAGCTCTGGTTTTGATGACGGTGATTACGCTGCTGCCGTCTATGATGCTCATGATGACTTCTTTTACCCGGATCATTATCGTTCTGGCCATTGTACGTCAGGCGACAGGCTTAATGCAGGCACCGCCTGCTCAGGTTCTGGTTGGTCTTGGAATATTTTTGACACTGTTTATTATGGCTCCTGTGTTTGATCGGATGTACACCGATGGCTTTAAGCCGTATCTGGACGATCAAATTGGTATCGAAACAGCCTTTAAGCGTGCGTCAGCCCCTTTACATGAATTTATGCTGGCTCAGACACGGGAAAAAGATTTGACCATGTTTTCCGAAATTGCCAAAAAAGGACCCTATCAAAGTCCGGCAGATGTGCCGTTTACTGTGTTAATTCCATCATTTGTCACCAGTGAATTGAAGACTGCTTTTACCATAGGGTTTCTGATATTTATTCCCTTTTTGATTATCGACCTGGTGGTTGCCAGTGTTTTGATGTCAATGGGAATGATGATGCTGTCACCCCTGATTGTCTCTATGCCCTTTAAATTGATGCTTTTTGTTCTGGTTGACGGCTGGTCAATGATAATGGGAACATTGGCTTCGAGTTATTATATTTAGTTATTTAGTTACCAGGTTTTTTCCTTTTTTAATTTAAAACAAGCAAGCAGGAATTAATTATGACACCTGAATCCGTTTTAGATATTCTCCAGGGCGCAGTTTATCTTATTATTGTTCTGCTGCTGATTATTTTAATTCCGGCATTGGTTGTGGGTTTGCTGGTGAGTATGTTTCAGGCTATGACATCAATAAATGAGCAAACAATGACGTTTATTCCAAAACTTCTGGTTACTTTTGGGGTGCTGATGTATGCCGGTCCCTATATGCTGGGGCGTTTAATGGAATATATGAATCAAATGTTTATTAATATTCCGTTGTATTTAAGCGGCGGTTAATATGTTTACTACCGCTGAAATAACGGCATTTGTCGGTGCTTATGTCTGGCCTTTTATTCGTATCAGCGCCATGATGATGATTGCTCCCATTTTTTCAGCTCAGTCTATTCCTGTTCGATTCCGTGTTGCTGTTGCATTTGCAATTACTCTGGTTGTGGTACCTGTTTTACCACCCTTACCCCTGGTTGATTTTATCAGCGGCGAAGCATTTCTCATCGCTATTCATCAGGTCCTCATTGGTGCCATTATGGGATTTGCTCTGCAGCTGGCATTTAATTTATTTGTTATGTCAGGACATATTTTAGCCATGCAGGCTGGTTTGGGTTTTTCTCTGATGAATAGTCCGCAAGATGGGGTTCAGGTTACGGTAGTAGGGCAACTGTATTTAATGCTGGCCACATTTTTATATCTGGCTATGGATGGCCATCTGATTTTATTTCGTGAAGTGATCAATAGTTTCAATCTCCTGCCAATAGGCACAAGCGGAATTTCTACTACCGGCTATTGGATGCTGGTCAGCTGGGGAAGTCAAATGTTTCAAAGTTCCGTTATGATGGTTTTGCCGGCAATGGCCGCTTTACTTATGGTGAATGTCAGCTTCGGGGTGATGTCTAAGGCTTCTCCTCAACTGAATCCTTTTTCCGTGGGTTTCTTAATTACCATCGTGCTTGCTTTTGCAATTATTTACATCACCTTGCCCACTTTGGTGCCTTATTTTGAAAGAATAATGACTGAAATATTTCAGCTCATTCAGGATATTCTGGCTCATAGTGCAACGCAGCAAAACGTGACTTATAGTGATTCATTCTTTAACATGAAAGCCAATACAATGATGAGTAATAGCTGATGGCAGAAAATGAAGACGGTCAGGATAAGTCGGAAGACCCGACGGCGAAAAAGAAATCGGAGGCACGAAAAAAAGGTCAGGTCACACGCTCCCAGGAACTAACCAGCTTTTTTATGTTACTGGCATCTATCATTGGCATTATGTTTTTTGCTGAAGATATGGTTGAAACCATATCTGATATCATGAAAAATAATTTTTCAATAGAACGTAATACTCTTTTTGATCCAGAACAATTATTTATACATTTCAAAGCTGAGCTGGCCGCGATGTTATCCGCTCTCATCCCTTTTTTCATTTTAATGTTTATCACTGCTATCTTATCCAATGCCATCTTAGGTGGTTTTAATTTTTCAGCAGAAGCCATAACGCCTAAAGCAAGTAAAATAAATCCAATCAAGGGACTTAAAAAGATAATTGGGATCAAAGGTTTAATAGAATTAGTTAAAAGTATATTTAAAATAGGATTGATGGGAGGCATTGCCGTCTTTTTTCTCTGGCAGGCAAAAAATGAAATTTATGGTTTATCAGAAGAGCCGTTTCCAGGTGCTTTTGTTCATGCCATGGAACTGATTTCCTGGCAGTTTTTATTGGTGGCATTAGGTATGATTATCGTTGCTATGATAGATGTTCCCTACCAAATCTGGAGCAATTTACGGCAGTTGAAAATGACCAAACAGGAAGTTAAAGATGAATCTAAAAATACGGATGGTAATCCCGAAATAAAAGGGCAGATACGTCAGAAACAGCGTGAAATCGCCATGCAGCGTATGATGGGCGATGTACCCAAAGCGGATGTCATTATCACCAATCCGACGCATTATGCAGTTGCTTTGCAATATGATACTCAAGGCTCAGGCGCACCGGTTATGCTGGCCAAAGGTGCTGATCTGGTTGCTCTGCAAATTCGCAATGTGGCCCAGGCCAACGATGTGCCAACTATGGAAATTCCACTACTATCCAGAGCAATCTACCACTCAGTTGAAATTGGCCAGGAAATCCCCGCAGGGCTTTATGTGGCTGTTGCCCAGGTTCTGGCTTATATTTTTCAATTAAAAAATGGCGATATTGATAAATCAATGAAACCTGATATGTCTGAACTGCCAATACCCGATGAATACAAATTTTAATCGGAAGCAATACCACCTGAATTGCGCGCAAAGTAGTCTACTTTGCCTGGGGGTACTACTACCAGTCCGGATGAAGTCACATGATAAAGATGTTGATCTTCTTCATGGTTATAGCCGATTCGGGTATCTGGTTTGATGATATTATGCCGATCCACAATAACCCGTCGTAATTTCGCACCGCAGCATATCCGTACATAATCCATGATAATGCAATCCTCTAGTTCAGCTCCCGGTTCCACTACAGTCTCACAACGAATAACACTGTTACGTATATTGGCCTGGTTGATGAAAGTGGCTTCACCGAGTAAACTATTTTCTATCCGGCCGCCTATCACCTGTGCAACCGGGCCCTGATAGTTACTGGAAAAAATTGGCCACAGGGGATTAAAGACATCGAACCGGGGTTCAATTCCCAGCATATCCTGATGCGCCTGGAAATAGGTATCAAGGGAGCCAACATCACGCCAATAACTGGCCTCTTCGTAAGATTTGATGCCCGGCACTTCATTGGAAGAAAAATCGTAGGCAAACATGCGGTGACTCTTCAGCAGCTGCGGCAGAACATGGCGGCCAAAGTCAGTTTTACCTTTCTGATG
>DAOVUK010000029.1 GCA_030632625.1 Gammaproteobacteria bacterium | reverse complement strand
TATGAATTCATTTCGTGCATTGGGGCAGGTTGAGCAGGCAACGATGGCGATGGTTGCACCGGGTATTGCTGAAGCGCTGATTGCAACGGCCATGGGTTTATTTGCAGCAATACCCGCAGTGATTGCCTATAACCGTTTTTCTTATAGTGTTGAGCGTCTTGAAGCACGTTATGACGGCTTTATGGAAGAATTTTCTAATCTGCTGAACCGTCAGGTGCATGCCTAATGGCGAGAAAACGCCGCAAGCCCATGTCTGAGATTAATGTCGTGCCCTATATCGATGTCATGATGGTGCTGCTGGTTATTTTTATGATTTCAACACCACTCTTAACTCAGGGTGTTAAAGTCGAACTGCCTCAGGCTGATGAAACAGAGTCATTAGATCCCAAGCCAAGTGAAACAATTATTGTCAAAGTTGATGTACAGGGACAATACTATCTGACCATAGGTACTGGAAAAGAGAATCCTGTGAACCGTGAGGATCTGCTTGCACAGATAAAAAATAAATTACTGGATAAGCCGAAGCTCTCGGTATTGGTTGCCGGTGATAAAGAGGTTCGCTACCTCTTTATTATGGATGTTCTGGCCTTGCTGAGTCAGGCGGGTATCCCCAATGTCGGGCTGATGACTAAAACCATAGATAGTAATCAGGCGCTTTGATGGTTGCAGGTATGGTTATAGATATGGTTGTTAGGTATGTTTGACTGGATAAAAGAAAACAGTACAGCCTTTATTGTGGCCCTAATATTTCATTTCCTGTTTTTTGGAGCTTTATTCTTTAACTGGCAAATGGATAAGCCGAAGAAAATTGTTATGCAGCAGGGTGACATTATCCAGGTCACTTCGGTTGATGCTAATTCTTATGACGCTGAAATAAAAAAAATAGAACAGCAAAAACAGGCCAAACTGCGCAAGGCTGAAGCTGATCGCAAAGCCCGGGTTCTGGAGAAAAAGAAAAAACAGGAACAAGTGCGTCGTCAAAAAGAAAAAAAACGTCAGGCAGAAGAGTTAAAACGCCAGAAAGCCGCTACAGCCAAAAAGGAAAAAGCAGCTAAGAAAAAAGCAGAGCAGGAAAAACAACGTAAAAAAGCAGCTGAGAAGAAAAAAATAGCAGCAGAAAAACTCAAAAAAGAACAACTAATAAAAGAGCAGCAAAAAAAGGCGGAACAGGAAAAACAGCGACTCAAAGAACAAAAGAAACGTCAGGAAGCAGAACAAAAACGTAAAGCCGCAGAAGAGAAAAAACGTCAGGCAGAATTACAGCGTAAAGAAGTACGAGACAGGGAAACAAGGGAACGCCGTAGTAAAGGTGTGGTCAAACGTCATGTTGCCATGATTGCACAAAAAATTGAGCGTAACTGGCGACAGCCTCTGGATGCACCCCCTAAGCTGCAATGCAAAATTGATATTATGTTATTACCCAGCGGTAAAGTTGTTTCGGTTAAGGTTGTGGAAAGCAGCGGTCACTTATCTTTTGACCGTTCAGTAGAAACTGCAGTCAGAAGAGCTTCACCATTGCCTGTACCTTCGGATAGTGTTATTTTTAAACAATTTGAAGTGATGAGATTACGATTTGAGCCAGGAAACTATTAAATGCAGCAAACTAAATTAAAGACAAAGCCATTACTGTTTTTGTTACTATTTTTTTATCTTCTGTTTTTTGTCAATCACGCATTTGCGGTACTTGAAGTAGAAATTAAAGGCGGCTTTCAAAGCGCTGATCCGATTGCTATCGTGCCTTTTTCATGGTCTCAGTCGGGCCAGGCTCCGGTTGATATTGCCGGTATTATCAGTTCTGATCTGGCCCGCAGCGGTGTCTTTTCTCCTCTGAGTTTTAATCAATTGCCGGAACGCCCGAAGATGGACGCTGCCATCAACTTTCCCCGCTGGAAAAATACGGCAGCAGAAAATCTGGTGATTGGTCAGCTTGTTGCTGCTGGTCAGGGGCGTTATGATGTTAAGTTTAAAATGCTGGATATTTTTACCGGCAGAAATAGTCTGCAATTTCAATACAATGTGGAAGGTAAGAATCTTCGCCGGGTAGCCCATCAAATCAGTGATAAAATATACCAGGAATTGACTCATAGCCGGGGTGCATTTGATACTCTGATTGCCTATGTGGTGGTCAATAATGATGTTGATGTAAAAAAACGGGTTTATACTCTGGCTGTTGCAGATTCTGATGGTTTTGGCGAACAGGTCATACTGAAATCCAGAAAACCGATTATGTCACCCGCCTGGTCGCCTAACGGTAAGCGACTGGCTTATGTGTCCTTTGAAAAGAATCGTTCCGTGGTTTATATGCAGGAACTTAAATCGGGTAAGCGTAAAACCATTGCTCAATTTAAGGGCATTAACAGTGCGCCCGTGTGGTCACCGGATGGTAAGCGCTTAGCCATGACACTGTCTAAAGACGGTAATTCTGAGATTTATGTCATGTATATTGCCAGTGGTGTATTACAACGTATCACCACTCACTATGGCATTGATACCGAACCTGCCTGGGCACCGGATGGCCGCTCATTGATATTTACCTCTGATCGAGCAGGTAAGCCGCAAATCTATCAAATAGGCATTAGCCAGCAGGGCAGGTCGGGTAGTCCAAAACGTCTGACCTATGAAGGTAATTATAATGCCGGAGCAAGCTTTTCTCCGGATGGTAAATCCATCGTCTTCATCACCCGGGACAGAGGTAGTTTTCGAGTCGCTGTGCTGTAGCTGGCCAGTCGTTATCTGCAAATACTCACTCGTTCTCAACTTGATGAATCAGTCTCTTTTGCACCCAATGGTAAAATGCTTTTATATGCGACTGAATTGCGCGGTCGAGGCATACTTGAAGCAATTGCAGTTGATGGCAGTAACTCACCACAACGTCTGCGAGTATTGAGCGGCGATGTCAGAGAGCCTGCCTGGTCACCCTATCGAAGTCAATAAAAAAGGAATTAAATATTATGAATATTTTTCTAAGAACAAGTGCACTAAAAAAATTCTCTCTTTTTCTGCTCATAGCCCCGTTAATCTTTTTGACAGCCTGTTCGACCACCAGTGATGACAACACGGGTGATGCAGCGGTTGAAGATCGAACCGGAGGCGGAGTGGGGGAAGAAGGATATGAAGGTCAGACCGGAGGCTATAATGATTCTGCTATGAGTGATGGTACTGCTGTGAATGGCCAGTCTTATAGCGGTGATCCAATATCAGATCCTGATAGTCCGCTTTCCGTGCGTACCATTTATTTCGAGTACGATAGTATCACCATTAATTCAGAAGGGCAGTCTGCTTTGAATGCTCATGCGGAATATTTGTCACTTAACCCGAACAAAACAATGATTATTGAAGGGCATACAGATGAACGGGGTACCCGGGATTATAATTTGTCATTAGGCGAACGAAGAAGCAGAGCGGTTGCTGATTTTTTAACTGCATCGGGTGTTTCAGGGCAGCAAATAGAAGTCAGAAGCTATGGTGAAGAAAATCCGGTCGCACTGGATCACAATGAATCAGCATGGCAATTAAATCGTCGTGTTGAGCTGCTGTATTAATCCCGCTTCACTCTCATTAGGTAATTGTTTATGACTTTATATAAAATCGGGGGCCTGTTAACGCGGCCTGTTGCGGGTTTACTGGCCACCGTTTTATTGCTGCTGGCGATAACAGGCTTATTAATGCCTGTCTTTGCTGAATCTGAGGCATCATATAAAAAACGGCCTCTGGATGTACGAGTGGATCGACTTGAGCGATTAATGAGTTCCCAGAAACAACTGGAATTATTATATCGCATGAAGCAGCTTCAGGAAGAAAACCAGCAATTGCGCAGTTTGCTTGAGGAGCAGACAAATGAAATACGTCTTCTTAACCAGCAGCAGAGAGAACTGTATACGGATTTAGATCAACGCTTAAGCCGGATGGAAAGTGGTGCGCCAATGGCTGTCCCGAATACAGCGCTGTCAGCGAAAAAAGAGCCGTCAGCGGAAAAAATGCCAGAGTCTGATGTTGACTCTGCAAAAAAAGAAGCTGTATCAAAAAAAGATGATTTGCCTGTGGTGCTGGATAAATCCAGCTATGAACAGGCAAAGTATGGCGTCATCGAAAGACAAGAAATCACGCTGAGTCATGATAAAACTGAGCCGGCAGTCGAACAGAGGCCGGTCTATAAGAAGCAGATTCTGTCTAACAAACAGCGTCAGGATGAGAAAAATATTTACCAGAAGGCCTATGATGAATTAAGAGCCCGGCAATACAATAAAGCCAGAGAATCGTTTGTCGGGGTGATTGAAAAATATCCTGGCGGGCATTATGCACATATTGCTCAATACTGGGTTGCAGAATCCAGCTATGCACAAGGTAATTATGAACAGGCTATCATTGATTATCAGCTGCTGCTTGATGTCTATCCTTTGAGTCCCAAAAAAGCAGAAGCGGAATTAAAAAAAGCGCATAGTTTTTATGAATTGGGAAATAAAGAGAGGGCGCGTCAAACACTCAATCACCTTCTGCTGAACTATCCTGATACGACTGAAGCAGGGCAGGCAAAGCGCTTATTAAAACAATTATAAAATTTGTAAAAAAAAATGTAAAAAAGCTTGCCATAAATAATAAAAACGGTAGAATATGCGCATCCTAAAGAGACGGCAATTAATAAGCTATTTTTATCATGAATAGTTATTGAAAATTGTTATCTACTTTAATCAGCTTCAAGCTGAAGGGCCGTTAGCTCAGTTGGTAGAGCAGTGGACTTTTAATCCATTGGTCGTGAGTTCGAGTCTCACACGGCCCACCATACATTAAACCCTTGTAGATCAATTGATTACAGGGGTTTTTTTATGTGCATAGCTTAAACACTATATCTATTCCAGAGTGCTTCTCCCATACGTCTGCTGACTGTTCGCCGGTCATCATCGAAGCGCACAGAGATTCTTCGCACAATGTCGCGTCTTTTTAACCTGCGCCGATTAACAACACCCTGATATTCACAGGTGCATTGACTTGCAGTACATTCTTCTAATGGCAGAGGTGGTGCTTTATCAAATACAAAACTTTTGCCAATTAATTTTGATGATGCTGTGCAGCCGCAACGGGTAAGAGTGACGGAATAATAAAGATCAGACTGAGCTAATTTGAGTAATTTTTCTTTGCGGGTCTCAGGTGAGCGGGATTTAATTTTGGGACTTTTCTTTTTACCAAAAAACCAATTCATCTTTGTTCTCCTGATAACGCACCGGGTTCAGCAAATCAACTGAGCTGAATTTTTTCCCTGTATTTCCTATACACTAATAGTATAGAACATTGTAACCTGAAATCCTGTCAGGTATTTGTTTTTATCCGAAGATATTCAATGTATTTTTTTCTGTGAAGAATAAGTATAAGCTTAATTGTGATAATTACTGTTAAATAGCCTGAAAATTGAAGTAATTAGCTGATATTCAGATAAATTGTACTACACTGTTATTTATATCTTGTGATAGTATAGTTCACAGATTAAGGCTGCTAACTAACGGGTTCGGTAGAATCCGTTTGCAGTAAAATACACTGCCATGATATGCAAAAATAATAAGGAATATATCATGTCCAATGAGTTTGGTTTATTTGTTAATTTAGATTACGCACATAAGTCTAAAGATGAGTGTGCTCTGATTTGGCAGAGCATTATGAACACAATGCTTAACTACGGTTTTTCATTCAGAAAACGTGCTTTCATCATTTGTACAGAAAAAAATCGTGATGAGATAGCAGTCGATGTCAGGCATCTGTTTGATGAAATTCAAGCCGGGCAGCAAGACTTCTATAGTTATATTACCGACTGTTATATTTTAAATTATGAAAGTTGTAATGATTTAACTTTTCCGGATACGAGTGATACCATTGAGGTAGAAGATATCAGCCTGGAGGATTTAAATATCATCGGGGTAGACTACGATTTACTTTTCAAACACAAATAAGTCTTATTACTAAATTGATTAAAGGTTTTTTTTATTTAAAAATAAACCCCTTCCTCTCTATATTAGAAAAAACTTATATAAATACTTGCTAATATATTTTTATCTCTATATAATCGAACACATACACAGAAAGTTGAAGAGCAGCATGGCTTGAAGATAAATCTTTAGCCTGAGAGTTGCTTTTATCAATTCGTATCGTAGTACATTAAAATTTTGTTATCGCTTGATAACATGCATAACACACACGAAGCTAATTACATTACACAATATTTTGGAGAGTATAAAATGAAAAAATTATTAATCGCTGCAGCGATTGCTGCTACAACTATTTCTATGTCTGCCAGTGCGTTCTGGGATGACGGCAACAGCAACACTAACTGGAATGGCGGCGGCTATAACAACATGAACAACAATGCTTATGGCAATGGCTATGGTAATGGTTGGGGCGACGGTTCTGGTGATGCGGATATGGACGGTGATGTTGAAATCACTATTAAAGCCCGTGGCCGTGGTCGTGGTAAAGGTAACACTCGTGGTTCAGCTTATGGAAGCGGTAACAGCAACTACAATGGTTACAACAACATGAATACCAATTTTGATGGTCGTAACACCTATGACACTACGTCTGGTTACCGTGGTTATGGCCGCCCTGCTCCTATGATGCAGGCGCCTGTTGCTCCTCAGCGAGCTCCAGCTATGATGGGTCCAACGCCACAGCAAAAAGCTCAGATGGAAGCTCATCAAAAGCGTATGCAGGATATGCAAAAGCAGCAGCAGGCCAAAATGGAAGCTGCTCGTAAAGCATATGAAGAAAGAATGAAGCAGTGGGCTGCTCAAGCTCCGGCTGCTCCAGCAGCACCTGCGGCTCCAGTTGCTAAGTAGTTTTTAGCTGCCTTTACAGGCACACTGAAGTGATTGACAAAAAGCCCGTAACAGGAGACTGTTACGGGTTTTTTGTCTTTGTGGATTATGAGAACAATTTTCTCATAATCCAGTTTTTATCAGCTTTTTTTATGCTATTAATGATTTCATCAGAATCAATACCATAGGAGTCCAATGGTATACTGTTGATTATTCTGGGACTGATACCGTTGTCAGTCTTAAGTGTTGAGAGATCCAGAATTTTTAGAGTGCTTACTGTTTTTTTCTGACTATCTCTAAGGATCATGACTTTCGGTAACAGTTTGTGTTGTTCATTTTGCTCGATAATGACAGCGATCTCCTTTGAGTTTAACTCAATCAGAGAACCGGCGGGGTGGATGCCGATGGATTGAATAAATTCTTCAACTAATTCAGCCTGGAACTGATTATTTCTGAGTTTATACAGATGTTCCATTGCCCGGGTGGCATCAAGAGAAAGCTCACTATTACGATGATTGGTTATTTTTTCATAGTAACAGACCAGTCCGGCAATTTGTGCAGGAAAAATAATTTCATTCTGGCTCAGGTTTCGGGGATAACCGGAACCATCGTATCTTTCGCAATGTGCTGCAATTGTTGCAATTATTTTTTTAGAAAACATGCCCGTTTTTTTCAGCAGCTGAACTGAAATATTAATATGCTTTTGATAAGCTGATAACTCAGAACCTTGTAATTCTTCTGCTTTTTCCAATAGTTGTCTGGGTAGACGAACTTTACCAATATTTGCCAGCAATACCGCGATAGAAAGTTCTGTTAATTCTTTTTTTGGTAATGACAGATAACGTCCAAAGGCGATAGCCCAGACAGCAGCACGAATGGAACGATTATGAGAGTGAGTATCTTTGGCTTTAAGACGGGAAAGCCATAAAAAAGCATCAGGGTTGCGAATGATGCTGTCAACCATGACGCCGGCTGCCTGATTGACTTGCTTGATATCAAAATCTTTGCCCGAGGAAACCTGATTTAAAATATCTGCTGCGATTTGAGTAATGGTTTCGTAGAGTTTATTGGCTGTTTTGAATTCTTTTTCAAAAGGAACCCGTTCGATATACAAGACTTTATTGCGCCTGAGTTGCTTCTTTTTAAACTGCTGTTGATGAATTTTAACGGTTTGAGCCTTTGTTTCATAAGGTGCCGGCTTTTCCGATAAGAACTGATCTGATGTTCTAAGAGAAGAGTTACTCAGAGAGGCGTTGCTGTCCAGCTGGCTGATATCAATGCGTAATCTGGTTAAATCAATATCGATATAGACAAAGCGGCAAAGTGCTGACAGTTTCTGAATATCCCCATGATCCTGAAGATAAAATCCTTCAATAGGATAAGAGGTTTCGATCCAGGGACGATCCAGTTTTGATATATACATACCCTGAGTCAGCATTTTAATATCTATTTTTTTACTCTTGACTGTCACTTCATATCTCTTAAATTGATTGTGCTATTGGATTTAAAAAACCAATATTATGATGACTTTATCATAGATAAAAAGCGCTGAAAAAGAAGCTGTATATATCACATTTACTACAAAAAACACGGAATAAACGCACATTTTTGAAAAACCAATTGAATTTTTAAGTAATGTTGACTATATTATTAAATGAACGATTGCTTAAAAAAAATATAACTACTCAATTTGTTCCTCTTTTTACCACCTTTTTTCTTCATAAGAAACAGATGGGCACTAATTATTGGTAATGGATTACACCGTAGCTGAAAAGGATAATGATATAAATTTGCCTGGCAATATAAAATAACTTACTTTGATATTGTCGTGTTGAGATTGGGGTCAGCATGAGTTTCTCATGGATAATCACACAATAAATACCGTTTTATTAACGGATTCATCAACCATTGACGGCTTGATCACCTCTTTATTAGATCGTGAACGCTTTAAAATCAAGGCCATCCATTCGAGTGAAGCCGATTATTTTCAGCAGATCCTTGATTGCCGCCCTGAATTAATTTTTATTCGAGGCATGCTGTCGACTATGGATGGCCTGACGGTTTGTGAGCGTATTCGTTATCACCCTTTGTTATCTCAGGCTCATCTGGTTTTTATTTCATCGGATACTCTGAATCGAGAGTACGCTATTGAACACCGTGCCCATAAATTTCTACAATTACCTTTTTCCAGTGAGGATTTAAATCAGGCAATAACTCCTTTACTTGAGCAACAAACAAAACTTTTACTAGTGGATGATAGTAAAACCTCTCGCAGATTGATTAAACCTTCTCTGGAACAGGAAGGTTATGAAGTGATTGAAGCAGATAATGGTGAGCAGGCATTAAAAATTATTCGTAAAATGAAAATTGACATCATTGTCAGTGATGTTGAAATGCCGATTCTTGACGGTATTACACTTTGTCGGATTATCCGGCAGCAGGATAAGCTATCTACTCCGGTTCTATTATTGTCTGCTCAGCAGACAGACAAAGCTATTATCAGCGGCTTTAATGCCGGTGCAGATGATTATATTATTAAATCTGATCATTCAGCGACGCATAAAGTGGTTGTTCCTGAACTATTGTCACGTGTTGCTCGCTTGTTGAATGCTAAAGACTCGCAGGGGCGACCAGAACGAATTCTTGTGGTAGAAGATTCAGCCACCATGCTTCACCAGCTTAATAACTCATT
The DNA here is from genome assembly GCA_030632625.1 of Gammaproteobacteria bacterium. Taxonomy (GTDB): domain Bacteria; phylum Pseudomonadota; class Gammaproteobacteria; order GRL18; family GRL18; genus GRL18. The sequence continues at coordinate 4,075 of DAOVUK010000029.1, read as the reverse complement.
AAAAATTCAGGGCTTTCAGGTTGATGTTGCCAAGGATGGTTTGTCTGCCTGGGGGAAACTCAACGCCAATCAATATGACCTGGTTATTACTGATTATGATATGCCGTATGTTGACGGTCTGGAGCTTTGTACCCGGATTCGTCAGTCAAATAAGTTTGGCAACCTGCCTATTATTATTGAAACCAGTAAAGACTCTAAAGCTGATCAGGTAAAAATTCGTTCCATTGGCATTCAGGCTTTTATTACTAAACCATTTTCTCCTGATCGCATGATTGCAGAAGTGGAACGGGTTTTGGCTGAGACCCGCTTAAAATATAACCAGCATGCCATGAGTCGCTACTTACCAGACTCGACCATTTCACATATTTCAACGACCAGGAATATGAGTGAGCCCATTGTTGAAGACAAATTCAGGACATTATTGTTTTCTGATATTGTCGAGTTTACCCACATGTCAGGTCAGTTATCATCAAGAAATGTCGTTGATTTTCTGAACACCTATTTTGACCGTATGGTTGAAGAACTAATGCATTTTGATGCCACTATTGATAAGTTTATCGGCGATGGTATTTTTGCCGCATTTGGACTGCAGGAAGAAGGCGCCTTTCGGGCAGTGTGTGCTGCCGCTGCAATGCTCAAAGCCTTACCTGAATTACGTAAAACAACAGGGCTTGATATCCATATGCGTATCGGTATTCATTCTGGCCATGTTATTTCAGGTGATATCGGCAGTCGCCATTCAAGAAGAGATTTCACCCTGATTGGCGAAAATGTGACTATAGCTTCCCGTCTGGAGCATCTGGCCAAGCATGATGCTGTTTTGATCAGCCATGCGACCTACAAAATGATCCGGGATAAGATCACTGTGATCCCGACACCACCGTTAAAATTAAAAGGTATCAAGGAGCCCGTTAAGGCTTATCTGGTCAAGTCCATAAAATCTTATCACACATTTTCTAAAGCAATGGAACAGAAATCTAGTTCAGGAAGACAAACTAAAAATTCTATTGAGAAAATGTTTAGCCCTCACACCTGATTTCTCTATGTTCACAAAGACCAGCGCCAGAGTTTATAGAAATTCATTTTCACTTGTTCTGTAATCGATTAGATTTTTATAAATAATATTGAGTTTTAAAGATGTTCTTAAAATGTACTATGCTGAAAATAATCAAAAGTATCTTGCTGGCCGGCAGTTTTTTTTTATTGGCAGCTTCAGCCTCTGCCGCCAAAGATGCTAATGACTATTTGAAAAAAGCATCTCAGTCCTATAATCAGGAAGATTATCGGGAGGCAGAAAAAGCTTTTCGACAATTACTCAAAATGAAGGTTTCTCTGCATGGCGACTTTTATTATTTTTATGGTAAAACCCTTTATCATAATGGCAAGTATAAAAAGGCTGCGCAAAATCTTAGTACCTTTACTACAACCGTTGGTAATAAAAGTAAATATTATAGCGATGCCAGACGCGTATTAATGCGTACAGAAAAAAAATTGGCCGAGCTTAAGTTAGCTGAAAGAGGGACAGCAAAGCCTGATAAAAAAAAGCAAGTCGGGAAATACTCCAGGATTCCGGAAATGGTCAAAATCCCCGCGGGTTCATTTATCATGGGGGCTATTCATGGTTTAGCTGATCAAAAACCGCCGCATAAAATGACGCTTAAAAATGATTTTGCTATGGGTAAATATGAGGTCACCTTTGCTCAGTATGATGCTTTTGCTAAAGCTGCTAAGAAAAAAAGACCGGATGATCTTGGCTGGGGGCGTGGTAACAGACCTGTCATCAATGTCTCTCTGCAAAATGCTAAAGACTATGCTGTCTGGCTGAGTAAAAAAAACAATAGAACTTTTCGCCTGCCAACTGAGTCAGAGTGGGAATATGTGGCTCGTACTGGTTTTAAACGTCAGTTTGGTTTTAATGATTTAACAGGTCTTGGCGATGCCAATTGCGATGGCTGCCGGTATTTCTGGGAAAGTGCTAAGACAATTGAGGTGGGTAGTTTTGAGTCAAATAAGTACGGCATTCATGATCTTTTCGGCAATGTCTGGGAATGGACCTGCTCTATGTATACTCCTGGCGGATATAATGGCGCAGAGAAATTTTGTGTCGATAAAAATGATCTGGATGGAAAAACAATAGCAGTGCGTGGTGGTGGCTGGAATACATTCAGCGAGACTCTGCGATCCTATATTCGCTATAACAACTTTCCGACGTATGCAGGCAGCGAATTAGGATTTCGTCTGGTAGAAGAGCTCGACTAAATGTGGTTCATCATATTATTGCGTACTTTTTATCGGGTTCAGCAGATAGGCTCAAATGGTAGAGACGTTGCATGCAACGTCTCTACGCTCTACGTATTCTTCCATATAGCTTTCATGGGCGTTTTGTTGATAATTGAAAAGTACGCAAATTTGTGAAGAACCCATTTAATTAAAGTAAGCAAGCAGCGTTTGTATTAATACCACATTAAACAAATCAATAAAAAATGCACAGACCAGAGGTACGATAACAAATGCCAGATGGGAGGGTCCATAACGTTGTGTGACCGCGGTCATATTGGCCATCGCGGTTGCCGTTGAGCCAAGAGAAATACCACCGAAGCCGGAACAAATCACCGCTGCATCATAAGTTCGTCCCATTATTTTGAATATTACAAAAAGTGTTATTGCTGCAGCGATAACAAACTGTGCAGTGATAATAGCTAAAATGGGGCCGGCAAGATCAACAATCACCCATAACTGCATACTCATCAATGACATGGCCAGAAAAATACCCAAAGAGATATCAGCAATAAGCGCCATGGCAGTACCTCTGGCATTCCAGTCCAGCCAGGTGAATTTTTTCGATATTTTGGGCGTAATAAAACTACTGATAAGAATACCCGCAAATAAACAGGTGACAAAAAGCGGTAATTTTAAACCAGCTTCTTCAAGCGATTCATTCAGCAGCATACCAATCATTATGCTGAAATGAATGCCAAGAATGGCATGTAAAAAAGCAAAATAATCAATTTTGGAACTCTGATCATCATAGGCAACACCGACATCAACATCACCGGACTCCGTGGGTTTCAGATCATGCTTTTTGATCAGATAACTGGCAATAGGTCCACCCATTAGACTGGCCAGTATCAAACCAAACGTAGCACAGGCAATACCAATTTCCATAGCATTATGGATGCCGTATTTCTCAGCAAAAGTGGGCGCCCAGGCAATTGCAGTACCATGGCCGCCAATCAGTGACACCGTACCGCCCAACATGCCTACCAGGGGTTCCAGGCCAAACATGGTTGCCACGGAGATACCCACTGCATTCTGTATGATCATATAAAAAATAGTGGCGGCTAAAAGAATGAGCAGGGGTTTGCCCCCCTTAACCAGATCCATAATATTGGAATTCAAACCAATAGTGGTAAAGAAATAGACCAGCATGATGTCTCTGGCTTTGAGATCAAACTCAACGGATATTCCTATAGTGAAATGCACAATAGCGAAGACTATAGAAAATAACAGACCACCAACCACTGGTTCCGGAATATTCATATCCCGTAACAGCGCAAAACGTAAATTCAATCCCTTGCCGATAAATAAAACCAGAATGGCTAAAGTCACTGTAAAAAAGGACTGCAGCGCCAGAGTATTATCTATAAGTTCCATATAAATCCTTAAAACAATCGATATATAAAAAATTATCTGTAAAAATGAGAGGATTTCTCAAGTGACTGAATAGCAGCAGCTAATCATGCACCTAGAATAACAGAAGCAAAATAATACAAATTTTAATATTTAGCAAGAATATTATTTGGGTTCTTCACAAATTTACGTACTTTTTCAAATGTCAGCAAAACGACCTTAGCGGTAATTTGAAAAGAATGGTGGTGTACTCGAAAGTGGTGTTTTTAAAGCCGCAAGATGGTCAGGAATCATTCACCTTGCAAGGGGCTTCGCCTCAGGGCGCCTACTGTTGGCAAGGCCATCCCTGGCTCGCTCTTCCTCGGCGTCCATGCCTCGAACCAAAAGTAGGCGCCCTGAGGCGAAGCCCCTTGCAAGGCAAACGACACCTGACCACCTTCCTACC
>DAOVUK010000442.1 GCA_030632625.1 Gammaproteobacteria bacterium | reverse complement strand
CCAGTTTACCCTTTGATATTCAGCTGGCCTTTATTCGTTCAATGAAAGGTTTTGAACAAGCCAATATAGTGCGTCCGGGCTATGCCATTGAATACGACTTTTTTGATCCCAGAGATTTAAAATCCTCACTGGAAACCAAATTTATCAAAGGGCTGTTTTTTGCCGGACAAATTAATGGTACCACCGGCTATGAAGAAGCGGCTGCACAGGGACTGATTGCCGGTGCCAATGCTGCATTGCAGGTGCAGGATAAAGCAGCCTGGTCCCCCGGGCGTGAACAAGCCTATATCGGCGTGATGATTGATGATCTGATCACCCGGGGTACTGCAGAACCTTATCGCATGTTTACCTCAAGAGCTGAATATCGTCTGGTTTTAAGAGAAGACAATGCAGATTTGCGCCTCACTGAAAAAGGTCGTGAACTGGGACTGGTGGATGATGAGCGCTGGCAGGCTTTCAGTGAAAAAAAACAACAGGTCGAAGCAGAAATCAGCCGTTTGAAAAATACCCGGATTGGTCCCAATGCCCTGACGGAAGAAGAGGCTTTGCGGGTGCTCAAAACACCCTTAAATAAAGACACCAGTTTATATGATATGCTCAGAAGACCGGAAGTGACCTATGATTCATTGACCAGCCTGGATATTGCAGGTGATAAAATAGCCAATCCGATTGCTGCTGAACAGGTAGAAATACAGACTAAATATTCAGGTTACATCAAACGTCAGATGGAAGAAATTGAAAAACATAAACGCTATGAAAATAAGGCCATTCCCGCCGGCTTTGATTATTCAACCATTAATTCACTGTCTTCTGAAGTGCGGGAAAAATTAGAAAAAGCCAGGCCGGAAACTATTGGACAGGCCAGTCGTGTTCCCGGCGTTACCCCGGCAGCTATTTCACTCTTGCTGGTGTTTATCAAAAAAGCGGGAAATTAATCAATGTCATCTCCAGGCTCTTCATACTCTTTATTAGCAGAGTCATTAGCTAATGGTCTGAAACAACAGGGGCAGGCTATTGGTCAGGCAGAGCAAAAAAAACTGGTCCGGTTTGTCGAGCTGCTGAATAAATGGAACAAGGTCTATAATCTGACTTCCATCCGTAAACCGGAGGATATGATTACTCTTCATCTGCTGGACAGTCTGGTGATGCTGCCTTTCTTTACTGCTGACGAAGACATCAAACGAGTGCTTGATGTGGGTACAGGGGGCGGAATTCCCGGCATTCCACTGGCCATTTGTTTGCCGCAGATTGACTTTGTGCTATTGGATGCACGGGGTAAGAAAATCCGTTTTATTCAGACAGTTATCGCGCAATTGGGTTTACAGAATGTGACTGCTGTTCATTCCCGGGTAGAAGACTTCCAGAGAGCAGAGGCAGATAAATTTGAGCGTATTATTTCCAGAGCTTTTGCCTCACTTGAAGACATGCTGATGTTCTGCCAGCACTTGTGCTATGCACAAGAAGGTCACAAACAGGCTAAGTTTTTAGCCATGAAAGGACAAATACCGGAAGAAGAGATTGCACAACTGCCAGAAGGCTTTAGAATAGAACAGATAAATGAACTCAAAGTATCAGGATTAAATGCCCAGCGTCATTTGATTCAGATCGCTTTTTCGCAAAAGAAGCAATAAGTTCTTTGCCACTGTGAACGGCAGAGGGCTAAGCTAAGGGTAAATACAACATGGCAAAAATCATCGCCATATCCAATCAAAAAGGCGGAGTGGGTAAAACCACGACCAGCATCAATCTGGCAGCATCACTGGCTGCTACGCGGCGCAAGATTTTGTTAGTCGACATGGATCCGCAGGGTAATGCAACCACCGGAAGTGGTGTCGATAAAAATGATGTTGAATTCAGTGGCTATGATCTGCTGATATCCCGAACTGCGGTAAAAGAAGTCAAGCTCCATGTAGAAGAAGCCGGATATGATCTGATCCCCGGTAACGGCGATCTGACGGCGGCAGAAGTTGAGTTGATGAGCAAATTTGATCGCGAGCGGCAGTTAAATTATCGTTTTAAAGAAATTGCAGATGATTATGACTACATCCTTATTGATTGTCCGCCATCGCTCAATATGCTGACAGTCAATGCCATGGTGGCGGCAGATAGTATTATTATTCCCATGCAGTGTGAGTATTATGCCCTGGAAGGTCTCACAGCATTAAGCGATACCATTGCCAGTATTAAGGAATCACTGAATCCCCAGCTTGAAATAGAGGGAATTTTAAGAACCATGTTTGATCCGCGTAATCGTCTGGCGATTGAAGTATCGCGGCAGTTATTAGCGCATTTTAATGATAAAGTGTATCGTACCATTATCCCCAGAAATGTGCGTTTGGCTGAGGCGCCCAGTCATGGCATGCCGGTGATCACTTATGATCGCTCATCTAAGGGGGCTCGTGCCTATCTGGCATTGGCGGGTGAAATGCTGCGGCGCAATGAAGCACAGGAAAAACAAGCTGAAACAGCCTGACTTTTTGTCGCAATGAGTAAGAGAATGCTGTAGCAACGAGTGAGAGAATGAGCATTATAATATTAAGGAAATGTACAAGTGGGAGTTAAAAAACGTGGTTTAGGCCGTGGCCTGGATGCATTGTTAGGTGGTAGTGCTAAAAAAGTAAGATCAGAGTCGAAGTCAGACTCGAATTTAGAAACCCGTGAAACACTGGAAAGAAAAAGACTGGATGGTGAACTGCATAATGTGCCGGTTGAGTTTATCCAGCCTGGTGCTTATCAGCCGCGCATTGACATGCATCCCGAAGCTCTGGAAGAGCTGTCAAACTCCATCAAAGCTCAGGGTGTTGTACAGCCTATTGTGATTCGTCCTATCGGCGAATCAACCGCCAGCGGCGATCAAAAATATGAAATTATTGCCGGTGAACGTCGCTGGCGTGCCTGTCAGATGGCGGGTATGGCTGACATTCCTGCAGTGATCCGTGATGTCTCTGATCAGGCTGCCATTGCCATGGCACTGATAGAAAATATTCAACGTGAAGAGCTCAATCCCATTGAAGAAGCCGGCGCACTGCGACGCCTGATTGATGAATTCAATATGACTCACCAGCAGGCGGCAGACGCAGTTGGTCGTTCACGAGCCGCCGTATCAAATTTATTGCGACTTCTTGAATTGGAACACGCGACCCGGCGTTTGCTGGAGAATGGTGATCTGGAAATGGGTCATGCCCGGGCCTTACTGGCTCTTAAAGGCGAAGAGCAAAGTTATACTGCCCGTCATGT
>DAOVUK010000103.1 GCA_030632625.1 Gammaproteobacteria bacterium | reverse complement strand
CTTTTTCTCTTATTCCGGCGACTCAATTAATCTCTACGTTCGGGGAATTTTTAATGACCTGAGTATCAGCACATTAATTTTATTAAGTTATTATTGCATCCGGCCGGAAGCAAATAAAAATCAAACGCTTCCGGTTTTTTTCCTCATTGCAATAACCGGATTATTGTTCTACCCTGCGGCGCTGGGCCTGGGTGCTATTGACCCCTATCAATGGGGATTTATCAATAAAGATCATGGACTCTTCCCTCCCCTGCTCTTTCTTGTCCTGCTGGCCGTGCTGATGGTTTTTGCCCTGCTTAAAAACTATAGCCTGTTATTGCTCAGTCTTGTTTTATCAACACTTGCCTATCAGGCTGGATTATTAGAAAGTAGAAACCTCTGGGACTATTTGCTTGATCCGCTCATTTTTATTTATGCATTGATAACAACTCTCAACTATTTATTTAGGAATAAAAAATTAACCCCTTTTCTCTAATCCTACGTCTATACTCTATAACATGGTAGAAACTGTAACGGATGAACAATTAATTCACTCTTATCAAAAGGGTGAAGCGGATGCTTTTGAAGCACTCTATGCTCGTTATAAAAATGCCATATACCACTATTTTTTTCGTCAGGTTCACTCAGACGGTATTGCCGATGAATTGCATCAGGATGTGTGGCTGAACATTATCAAATCATCGTCCGGCTTCAAGCGGCAATCATCATTTAAAACCTGGCTTTATAAAATTGCTCATAACCGCCTGATTGATCATTATCGACAAAGCAGCAGACAGCCCTTATATCTTGTTCAACCTGCCGCTCAGGCAGAGAGCTTAACTGAGGAGACAACAGAAACAGGCCAGCAAATTCAGACCTCAGACAAGCCATCGAATGAACCTGATGAAGCCCTGCAGGAGCAGCAGATAAGCCATGCCCTGCTCAAAGGGATCAGCGCCCTGCCGGAAGAACAAAAAGAAGTGTTTTTGCTGCATGAAAAAAGTGGTCTGACGCTTCAGGAAATTGCACTCATTTCCGGCAGTTCGCTGGAAAGCACAAAAAGCCGTCTGCGCTATGCCGTTAAGAAATTACGTCAGCATATGAAAAACCTCTTATGAATAATGTCTTATGAAAAAAAACAACACCCCAACAGCATCGCCTGACAGTCAGGATGAGGTTTTTTTTGAAAACTACCTTCAGGGAAACTCACCATTGTCTGATCTTTACCAAAAAGCAGACAGTCCTGAACCTTCAGATGAGCTTAATCAAAAAATACTTTCAGCCGCCCGGATTTCGGCAGAAAAAGCACCACCACCGCTAAAGACTCACTGGTGGGCGAAACCCGGTTCATGGGCAGCCTCAGCCGTGATCTTTTCTCTGGCTGGTATTCTGGCGCATAATACCTGGCAGGCAGAACAGGATGCTTTAGAAAAAGACTTGCTGCCAGAACAGTCGCTGAGCAAAAAATCAATACCAAGCGATTATTCTATGCCATCAGAGAGTAAAGTCAGCACAGAATCAGAGTTTCAGACTAGCAGTTCAGGCAGACCGCTGGCACAGGCAAAGAAGCGTATTCCTCAGGAAGAAAAAAATGACAGCCGCAAGCTGTTATATAAAAGCACACCTGCACCGGTTATGCAGGCCGCACCGAAATACATGACACGCAGTCAGATTGGCTCTGTCGCAGATATGACAGAGACCGAAGTTCTGAAGATGGAGAATGCCGGTGACAAGATACAATCCCTGCCTGAATTAGAAATGCAGGTGGATGAAAAAGAGCAATCTGCCAACAGACTTAACCAAGAGCAAGAGCAGGAGCAGCAGCTGTGGCTGAAGAAAATCAGTCAGTTAATAGCAAATGAAAAGTTTGCTGAAGCTCAGCAATTGCTGCTTCAGTTTAAAATAAAGTACCCCGATTACCCGATAGACCCTGTAATTCTTCAGCATTTATCCCCATATTAACTGCCAGAAGATAATTATTAGTCATTTATAAAAAAATGAAATATGAAAGAACACAATCCCATTGAAGTCAATCTGCACAAAAAATCCCGTCTATTGGAAATTAGTTTTGATACCGGCGAAAACTATAAATTAAGCTGTGAATATTTACGTACTCATGGAAAATCAGCTGAAATCACCACATCGGATGTGCCTGTAGCGGGTAAAATCAATGTCAATATTGATTCCATTGAGGCGCAGGGTAGTTATGCAAGGAATTTGCTGAACTATTTACGGTACTGGAGCATGGCGATGAAATTGCACTTATTCCTAAAGCGAAATAAATGATGACCAGACTTGTTAATTCTTTGCAGCACTGGGGTTCTGAGGACTTTAAAAAAGTCTTAAAGCAGGAGCTTGAGACATTAGCTGATGATGTTCTGCCCTTAGATCAGGCAACCTGTCAGGGGGGCAAAGCGGATGCTTCTGATATTTCCGCTTTGATTAATTCTGCCACAGAAAATGACCGCAAAATTCAGGTCAGGGTCGGTATTTTCTTTAATGAAATTATTGCCGGCTGCAATTGCGGTGATGATCCTATGGCAGAAAATACCTATTGTGAACTGCTGGTTTCTATTGATAAAACCAGCGCTGAAACAGACTTCACTCTGCAAACATAAATTATCTGTCCAGAAAAGACTCTGATGCCTGTGATATTTCTTTGCCCAGTTGCTGCAAAGCTTTATTCATGGCACTCACCAGAGCCTCATAGTCCTCGCCATTGACTGGGCTTTTGATAAGAGAAATTCTGGTCAGCAGCGGCCGATCATTTTTATCAAAAAGACTCCAGCGGGACTCCAGAAAAACGTTTTTTCCCAGCTGTCCGTCAAAACGGCCGATATCAATGGCAACTCTAAGATCCAGAGGATATTGTCTGTCGTATTTCAGCACCCCGTAAACCCGGTTTGAATTCAGATTATTGGATAAGTTAATCACCAGCAGGCGACTGATACTGTCATTTATAGGTTCTATCCAGCGATTAAACTCTGAGGCATTCAAACTATGCTTAGAATTTCTGGTCACTATTTGAGGGCGGTTTATATATTCAGGCAAATGAACGGGTCCAAGCCCGATAACAGGCCCTTTTTCAACACCGATCAGAGCGCTATTAACGGTTTCTTCCAGTTGGTAAAAGTCTGCTTTTCGTGATGCAGCACATCCGGAAAGCAATAAACTTCCAGATAAAACAGGCAGCAGAATAAAAACAATTTTGTGTAAATTCAATAAAGTCATTTAACTTTTCTCCGATGAAAAAGCACCTGTGAACAACCCTTATACCCAAACTACCTGGAAATGCGGCGCGTATTTTTCCAAATTGTAGAGACGTTGCATGCAACGTCTCTACCCTATCTATGAATGGCTGAAGTCACCGAGTGAATACAAAAAGTACGCCATAATGTGAAGAACCGGAAATACAGGTTGTTTGGGTATAAGCATTAGTATTTTTTACCCTGGATTAAAGCTTCCGGATGGCGCTCCAGATATTCGCTAAAAACACGCATTGATTTTGCCGCTCTGGACAGCTCTTTTAAACTTTGTTCGAGTTCATTACGCACCTTACTGTTCTTATCAACGATGGCATTCATATTGCTTAAAACTATATCACTTTTATCAAAGGCAGTGGTTGCTGATGTCGTCAAACTGGTCAGTCTTTCATTGACATTAGTTGATAATCGAGTTAATTCCAGTAGTGTTTCGGTTAATTGTGCTTCGGTATTTTTTAACAATATCTGAACTTCAGCCAATCGCTCCTGTGTTGACTGAGACAGCGGGATGATCTGTTCATTGAGATTGTCTATGAACTGACGGCTGCCCGAAATGGTGGCATTAATATTATTAAAAATTTCTCTGGCGTCTTTGTCAGCAAACATTTTATTAATTTCTGTGACTGTAATAACCAGACTTTCTGTTAACTCTTTTAATGGAATGGTTTTAAATAAATTTTGTAATTTTTCCAGGTCAGACTCAATTGTCGGGATCTCCAGATATTGCTTATCAATACCCGTTATCTTGATTGGCACACTGGTATCAAATTCAAATTCAACGATTTGCCGGCCTGACACCAGGCTTTCAATTGTCAGCCGGGCATGAAGACCTGACTTAATCATTTCAACCATCAATCCCAGAGCCTGTTCCTGAGATAAGTCGGCATCTTCTTCCTTAATCATCAATTCCATCACCTCCTGTTTTAAATCAATATAAACAGGTACCAGACTTTGCTGAGTTTTATGATCATGATAAAGCTTGATCTCAGCCACTGAACCAATATTAACGCCGCGAAATAAAACCGGTGAGCCCACATGTAAGCCCTTGACTGTGCCCGGAAAAACAGCCATCAGACGCAGATCATTTTTAAAAAAACGGCCGGAACCTAAAACCAGAAAACTGACCACTATTAAAAAAATTGCGCCAATGACGAAGCCACCGACAGCCGTTGGGTTTGCCTTTATACTCATTACTCTTGATCCCTTAATAGTTTACCTCTACGGAGAAAGGACTGCACCTGCTCATGACGATTGTCTGACAACATTTGTTTTGGATTACCTCTGGCAATAATTGTTTTTTGTTCATAATCCAGAAAAATGGCATTATTTGCAATGGCAAAAATACTGTCTAATTCATGCGTCACAACAACCATGGTGATCCCCATGCTGTCCTGTAACTCCAGTAATAAATCATCCAGTAATTTTGAGCTGACCGGGTCAAGACCGGCAGAAGGCTCATCAAAAAATAAAATCGGCGGATCCATTGCCATTGCCCTGGCGATAGCAACCCGCTTCTGCATACCACCACTTATCTCGGCAGGATAATAATGTCCAAAGCCTTTTAAGCCCACCAGCGCTAATTTAAAAGCCGCTATCCTGCGGATCCTGCCCGGACTGTATTTTGTCGTTTGTGTCAGCCTCAGTGAGACATTTTCCAGCAGCGTCATGGAACTGAACAGAGCACCATTTTGAAACATAACGCCAAACTGCTGCATAATATTCAACTGCATGCTATCTGATGCCTGCCAGATTCCGCAGTGCTTATCAGCAGAAGACTCCTTGCTGCAGTGGTAAAAGACATCACCACTTGAGGGTTTATTTAAGCCTGTCATGGCCCTCATTAAGGTACTTTTGCCACTGCCGCTACTACCCATGATAATAAAAATATCATTTCTCTTAATAGTAAAATTTAGATCCTGCTGAATAATATGCCCATCATAAGCCAGGCTGAGATTTTCAACAATGATGGCATCAGCGAATGAACTCTTAGTGATTAAGGAAGTGTCTGAGTGGCTATTTACAGAGTGATCAGTCATCATTATATTCCCAGCACACCATAAAGAACGGTTAAAACTGCAGCACTGATAAAGATAATCACCGTTGAGGTAACCACAGCAGACGTGGTTGATGCCCCTACGGCTTCCGCACTATTGCCGCAACTCATGCCTTTCTGGCAGCCCACAACAGCCACAATGACACCAAAGACTGCCGACATAAAAACCCCAGCCGCAATATCATTCAGTCCCACTGATTTAATCACCACGCCTATATATTGTTCCAGAGTGATATTTAACATCGCATAGGCCACCAGTGCCCCGCCCAAAATTCCCATAAAATTAGCATAGATTGCCAATAGCGGCATCATCAGCATCATACCAATCATTCGAGGCAGGACTAAAAACTCCATGGGGGACAAGCCCATACTTCTGAGCGCATCAATTTCTTCATTGACCTTCATGGTGCCCAGCTGAGCAGCAAAAGCTGCCCCCGAACGGCCGGCCATAATAATCGCGGTAATAATTGCGGCAATTTCACGGGTCATGGCAACACCCACCATATCACCAATAAAAATTTCAGCACCAAACTTTTCCAGCTGCATGGCGCCAATATAACCTAAGATAGCACCCACCAGAAAATTTAACAGGCTGACAATAGGCATCGCTTCCGCACCTGTCTGCTGCATAATCAGCCAGGTATCAGACGAGCGATAAATTGCTTTGCCTTTGAGCATAGACATAAAAGCCACACCTGACTCACTGATAAATTCAATCACCTCACCTACTTCTTTAACCGCTGCAATGACATTAGTACCGACGTTATGTAAAAATGAGGTATCTTTTTCCTGGTGCTGTTTAATACTTCCTGAAGGTATTTTTGCCGATAATTTAATCAGGCGGCTCATTTCTAAAGGCAGCTGCGTCATATCAAACTGCACCTGATATTGCCGGCATAATTCACTCAGGCAAAGCATTACCGTCAACAGTGCCGAATTCCATCCGCTCACCTGTGTCATGGTGATTTTCACAGATTGTATATCAGGTTTGCTGTTAAACTGCTGTTCTAATTCATTCTCCAGCTCATCGGGCAGTCTGGCAGCAGAGAGATCCGAATCAAGCAGCCAGTCACCTTTCAGCTCAATCTCCAGCAATGAGTTGTTATGGTTAATTTGAAATGCGGGAGCGACGTTATCCACAACATACCTGTTTGTCTGTCATTTATGGAAGAGTTGAATAAAGAGTATAGCGGAGAAAGTAACAACTTACGAACTTTCCAGCGTGAGTCAAACAGGGTGTTTTATGCTGACAATCTATGTCCGGTCAACACAAACAGTAAACTTCAGATGGTGAAGTTTACTGTCTATATTTTCCCAGCCAGTTGTTTTAAAACCAACATTGCCAAACTGGCCGGGATAATTTTCCGGTAAATCTATTTCATGCAGTGCATCTCTTAGATAAAGCTGAGAATGAATGGGAAAATCATCGGGAATATCCAGTTTAACAGCAAACCGTCCCGGCTTACTGCTCAGTGAAAATTCTCTGCCGGCAATCTGATTAAATGCATCTTTATCATCTGAAGGCTGACCGTTAACCGGCAGAGTCAGATTGCCCTTGACTGATTTGATGCTCAGCTCCGGCAGCTCAGGCGCATGATTCCAGTCCATAGTGGTTAACGTTTGCAGGCCGCTAAAAAAGAATGAAATTTTAAAGGGAATATCAATCATACTATTCATAATAAAACCATCAGGCAGCATAACATAATCAATATATAGTGCCGGACTTTTCAGTTTCCAGAAAACTTTCACTTTATTTTCTGTGCGTCGAATAATCCGTAACGGCCCTGCTTTTATATCCACCAGTTGTGAATAATAGTCATCATCTGTGCGTTTAAATGGAAACCCCAGAAACTTGCCGATATGGCGAATTTTCATTTTGTCAGTCACATCATGACTCCATTCCGCTCGATCCGGCAGGCGCCAATGAAAGGCATCAAGCAAAAATGGCTGGTCTTTTGAAAAACCAATTTTATAAACAGGGCTGATAACCGTATCCTCTTCCGGTTCATAAATCAGTAATTTATTTTGTTGCTTAAAATCCGGGTTTGTCTTTTCTAGGATAGCGCTATGCAAAGCAATATAAATCCATCCGGAAGCTTTTTTTACTGCTGAATCACCCGACTCAGAAATAACTTCTATTTCAATAAGTGAATATCGCTTAAATAATTCAGAAGAAGGCTGCAGATGCTCACCCAGATCTTTTTTTCTGAAAACCAGTTCATCATGATCGCCCATGATATTACTTGCTGCAGAATTATCTAAACTCTTTTTACTGAGAATAAATCGTCCCTGGCTATCTTTTTGATCAATTTGAAAAACAATCATTTGTCTTTTGTTATGCAATAAACTCAACAGAGACAGCTGGTCAACTCTGGCACCCAGTAATTGAGGCATTTCATGTCCTGATATCACCATTAAACTATTTTCACCAGAGCATACGGAATCGGCTTTGATCGTATAAGTTTCTATAATTTCTGCATAAGCAAAACTGACTGGTAAAAAGAACAACAGGCTGAGAAAAATTTTATAGTTCATTATGCTTTCGACTGCCTCCAAAACAATAATAAAGCAGCCATAAAAAGTAAAATTATCGGATAGTTAGCCCAGTATACATAGGGTGTTGTGCCGGTACGCGGCTGTATTTTGCCATTGACAACAGCCTGTTTAAATTGCGGCCCTTTGACCAGAATTTTTCCTTTAGAGTCAACTAATGCCGAGATACCGCTGGTGGTACTGCGGATCAGCTCCCGACTGGATTCAAGAGCCCTCATACGAGCCATTTCCAGATGCTGATGCGGTGCCAAAGAATCACCGTACCAGCCGTTATTAGATAAATTAATCATAAACTGAGACTGGGGGATCTGCTGCAGCATATCCTGAGGAAAAACATCTTCATAACAGAGAGTCACGACGGCGTTATGCCCCTTAATTAACATGGGCGGCTGCTCAGAATCGCCTGCACTAAAACCGGACATAGGCATATTAAAGAATTTAATCAGTCCCCGAATCAGGGAAGCCAGGGGAACATACTCACCAAAAGGCACCAGATGGCTTTTATAATAATATCCCTGCTGGCCTCCCAGATTGGTCATGGCACTGTAATATTGCTCAGTTTTATCATCAAAAACCGGCAGGCCGGTGACTAATTCAGTCTGTGTTTTTTTCGCCTGTAATTCCAGGTTATGATAAAAGCCGCTTTCCAGAGTATGGTAAAACACCGGAATGGCATTTTCCGGCCAGACAATCAGGTCATTGTCCTGCCATTGATCCTGGCTCAATGACACATAGAGTTGTTTGGTTTTTTCTAATTGCCAGCGGTCCCATTTAACCGACTGATCAACATTGCCCTGGATCAGAGCAACAGACAATGGCTCACCCTGAGGTTCACTCCATTGAAT
>DAOVUK010000336.1 GCA_030632625.1 Gammaproteobacteria bacterium | reverse complement strand
TCCGGCTTATTTTGAAATAGAACTGGAAGTTTTGAGATATAACTGGAAGTTTTGAAATAGCATTGGAAATAGTCCTGACACCGTTTACAAAGTACTTTTTGAACGCCTTCTAAATATTTACTTTTTGAACCATCCCCTCATTAACCCAGCTCTGTATAAAACCTGCCACTCTAACAGCCGCATGCTGCTCATCAATCCATTCACAGACACCACTGCAGATTTCAGAAAAATTACTGCCTGAGAGCATAGCATCCATTGCCCAGGCCTCATCAACCTCCATAGAACGATACAAGGTACGCAAATCCTTGCGCCAGATACACCAGCCAATGGGGTATTCATTTTTCAGCATCTCAATCGGGGGTTCTTCTTTATCAATGGCCTGCCATAATTGAGGGATATTAAAACTCAAATCCACACGATTAACTGTCGGGTGAAAGGCAAATCTTAATTCAGGCCAGGATTGCGGGGCAATCTGCTGTAATGCATCCATATTGACAGTGTCACTATCAGCGGCATCAAAAGCTTCTCTTAACAACCACTCAAATTGAGCCATTTCAGATAACACAGGCTGTTCTTTATAGCCTGGTGCGGCCTTTAAAAAAGAACTCATCTGATGCCCGAAATATCGCAAAGAGAAATGTTTTGAAGGTTTGTCAGTCAGATATGCAACGCCAAGATTAAAAAAATCTTCATCACCCAGCAGGGTATGTAATGCGGGAAAAGTATCCTGTAATGCCTCAATTAAACGAAACTTATAGGCATTGGCATAAATATCCAGACGGGTCTCCACAGGCACTTTTTCAGTACCGGTGACTGCCTGTTTTATTTCTGGGTTAGCCGTCTGCAGCCATGCCAGCATTTGCTGCTGTAGAGACTTTAATGGAGAAGGATCGGCTGGCTGATTTTCTGTGGTCATGCTGATATTTTTTGCTGGTGCAATGCCGCAGACTGTAACCCGGGATGCGCTGCTGCCTGTAAGCTGTGCACAAGATTCGATTGAAAGCCATTTTGCAGTACATTTTTTGATATTTCTCTGGCCAGATTCAATTCCTGCAGGAGTTCGTCCAGCGCTGGAATATTATCATCACGTTCAATCATAAAAGTGATATCACCAAAATGTTCGACGGCTCTGGCATAAAGCGACCAGACGGCATCACAAACCGGCATATCATGGGTATCAATAACATAGTCACCATAATCACTATGTCCTGCCAGATGAAATTGCTGCACTCGATGTTCGGGAACCGACAGGAGATAATCCAGCGGGTCAAATTCATGGTTCACAGATGACACATAGATATTATTAATATCCAGCAATAACAGACAATCTGCCTTTTCGGCCAGTTCAGTTAAAAATTCCCATTCCGTCATTTCAGACTGTTTGTAGCTGACATAACTGGAGACATTTTCAATGAGCATCCGGCAGCCCAGAAAATCCTGCACCTGACTGATGCGCTCAGCCACATGTTTGACGCTTTCTTCGGTATAGGGCAAGGGTAATAAATCATGTGCGTTGGTGCCATTGGTGCCGGTCCAGCATAAGTGATCTGAAAGCCAGTGGGCATTAATTCGGTTTTTGAGCGCTTTAACCTGCTCAAGATAATTCTGATCCAACGGTTCAGTATTACCAATATTCATCGATACGCCATGCATAACCAGGGGGTAACGTTCGGCAATTTGATCCAGATAATAAAGTGGTTTGCCACCCGGAACCAGATAATTTTCAGTGAGTATTTCAAACCAGTCGATATCGGGGGAAGAATCTATGACATCCTGATAGTGTTCTTTTCTTAAACCGAGGCCAAATCCAAGCCCCTGATATTTTTTACTATTAACCATACTACCATTCATTCACTTTGTTACAACCCGGTTTATTATTAACCATTCATTTAAAATGCGGCTTCAGTCACAAATTACTGAAGCCGTATTAATTTAAAGCTTAGCCTAAAACTGTACCACCTTGATCAACACATTCTTTCTCAGTGGCTTTAATCCAGCCCTGTCCTTTACAGCTGTTCTGCCCTTTACAGGCATTGGTTGCAGTTCCACAGGCTGAACTTCCCTTACAAGCATTAATGCCGCTGCATTTTACTGTTGCTTCTTCGGACGATGCAACAGCCGTTGCAGTGAAACCAGTGGCAAAAAGTGCTGCGGCTGCGGCAGCAATAGCTGCACCTGATAATGTTTTACTTGCATTCATGCTGATATTCCTTATTTTTTAATTAAATTTGTTAATTTGCTTATAAACTGTCTCAGAGTTTTAATCAAAAGAATAAAAACTCCGGCAATTCGTAAAGTTAAATAAAGTATAATTGATATATGTCATGAAACAATCGCGGAAACTACGTAGTTTTATATCATTTGTACTGATACATTGTTAATTTTCTGGAATTCAGCACGGTTTTTAGTAGATAATGAATTTTTTGGCTTTTTACTGAAATGCATATCTGATTATGAATAACGAATTATTTGCTTCAAAAGAACAATTTCGCCATATCTTTGAACAAGGTCTGGTTAAACTGCTGGATTATGATGGTCTTGGCATTTTTATTCTGGTTTTAGCCAATGCCAGTTTTGACCAGCACGTTCATGACTATACACATAAGGCACTGGTAGAAAAATATAAGCAATTAGCCAAAAAATATTGTTTTTTACTACAGGATGGTCAACTATTAACTGAGCCTGAAGACGATATTCTGGTTTTTTTGAAACTCATGGCGATGGGCATTGATAAAGTCAGCCAGACTGAATTTCGCCACACCAGACAATGGGAACTGCAATTTAATCACATTCGCTCCCTGAGGCCTGCCCGTAACAGTAAAAATGTCATTGCAGGGATTCACCTTGATTTCGACCCGGATAGTTTTCATTTTAATAAACCCTTTTTACAAAAAGAAAGCTATTGGGATGGCATGATGAATGGTAAGCATCTGGACATTTTTTATAATAAGTTTCCATTTGCCCGTTTCCATTCACTTCTGGTGCCTGAAAAAGCAGCCTCTTTACCTCAATACCTCACTCATGAGTATCATGAATATATCTGGCAAATTACCCAACATCTTGGTGATAAATTACCCGGGATAGGTATGGCCTATAATTCATACGGTGCATTTTCCTCTATTAACCACTTGCATTTCCACCTGTTTATTAAGGATCATCCCCTTCCTGTCACTCATGCCGTGTGGCAGCATAATGGTGGTAATAAAGCCTATCCGCTTCAGTGTGAAGTGTTTCAGTCTATTGAACATGCATGGCTGTTTATTGAAGATTTACATCAGCAGCAGATTAGTTATAATCTGATTTATCTGCCCGGGGTTATTTATTGTCTGCCGCGTAAGCATCAGGGCACTTATGCTGATGCATCCTGGAGCAGTGGTTTTGCCTGGTATGAAGTCAGCGGCGGCTTTACTACCTTCAACCATACTCAGTTTATGGATCTGGACTGTGAAGCGCTTGAACAGGAATTATCCCTGTTAAAATTGCAGGTTGAAAAGCAATCACTGAAACTTGATATTGAACAGGTTTAACACCACCTATTACTCGATCTGAAAGAATCAATTAATCCGAATTCATAATTCCGGACACTCATTAATCAATCAAAAAGTAATTAAACACATGGAAAAGAACTATTGCAGTCATTGCGGTAATGAGATCGATGAAAATGCCGGCAGCTGCCCGATCTGTAATGCCCCAACACATTTTCATGGTAAAGACTGGCAGAAAAAAACCCCTCAAAAATTTATCTATTTTTTTATCGGTCTGGTTATTTTTTGTTTTTTAGTGATGTTTATTGCACCCAGATAAAGCAATCAGGGTTCTGAGGCCCGAATACGAATTAATGTAATTTTTTCTAGACAAATCGTTCACATCCCAGTATCATACACGCCTGTTGTTCGGGGCTATAGCTCAGCTGGGAGAGCGCTTCGCTGGCAGCGAAGAGGTCAGGAGTTCGATCCTCCTTAGCTCCACCAAACAATAAAATGCTGTTATCACAGCGAAGAAGACCTATTGATACTCTTATTAATAGTATTGTCCCCTTCGTCTAGTGGCCTAGGACACCGCCCTTTCACGGCGGTAACAGGGGTTCGAACCCCCTAGGGGACGCCACTTTTTTTTCCCAAGATGTTTTTCTTTAATAAACACACCTTTATCAATAAATAGTCAATGAATAATACCATTATTTTTTTAATGGATTAATTATTTGTCTTGATCTGAATCAAATGTATCATTTTATAAAAAGAGTATAAAGGCAGTACATTATATTCTTAAATACTTAAAGGAGCTTTATCAAGATGTCATTTAAACAGTACAGCACTCAATTATTTATTCTTTTCTTATGTTTTTTCTTTACTTTTCCTATGGTTGCACAAGCACTGACTTCTCAACAAATGGGATTAGTGATCAATCTTGCAGGCAAGCAACGCATGTTGACTCAAAAAATGAGT
>DAOVUK010000437.1 GCA_030632625.1 Gammaproteobacteria bacterium | reverse complement strand
CAGGGACGTATGCAACTGCAGTTTTACGAGAAATAATTCGGGTGTAGTTCCTTTGTTACGACGCTGGCAGTTCTACAATCACTGCGTGACCCATAAAGGGATTCGCCTAATATTGTAGAACTGTCAGCGTCGTAAGGGATTTGGCATTTTAATAAATGCCAAATCCCTAACAAAGGAACTACACCCGAATTATTTCTCGTAAAACTGCAGTTGCATACGTCCCTGTCGGCAGAGAAAAAGATAAGCTGATCTTTTTCATAGCGCTTTCTGAATCAGCACTCTGTGAAGACTCATCGGCAAATTTGATTGATAAATTTTCAGGAAATAATCTTGCTGCACGACGTTCCTGTTTTAAACCCTGTTTTTCTAATCCATCACACCACGTTGATAAAGTATCAGCCACATCCTGTTCTAATACCAGCAATTGTTTTTCAGCGTTTAATCGTCCCCTGCCCCATAAAGCGACAGTTGGATGTATATCTCCCTGATGAAAACGCTGCTTTATTCCATCATCAATTTCTGCTGCTGGAAAAATAGAATGGGTTCCTGACAGCATCATAATTTCACCGTCAATAAGCTCATTCCAACCGATGCTTTGTATTCTCTGTGACAGCATTTGATTAAAAACCATAGAACGAGCCGCCGAAAGCAGCATACTTTTATCTGCTCGTTTTTTAATTTTTTGACTACCATTGAACCAACGGGCCGCACGAGTCAGATTATTATAATCATGGCCAAACCGCTGCTGAGCAAAATAATTTGGTACACCTGAAGACTGAATTTTATTTATTTTATTTGTTAATTCTTCTTTACTGGTATTTTCTACATCTCTAAGCACAATTTCAAATTCATTACACTTGATAGCACCACGTTTTAATTTTTTTCGATGCAGTGTTTTTTTTAATATCTTAACCCCATCCAGTTGAAAATCATCCCAGTCGGGTGCATCAATTATCTCAAGATTAACACTAAACCATTGTGTTGTAACTGCATTCCTGTCTTTTAAGCCTGCATAACCAATTTCTTTCGCTTCAACACCAACAAAGCGGGCGAGCTGTCTGGCCAGCCATTCGGTATTAGTATTTGTTTTTTCGATATAGAGGAAGGCATGAGTACCTTCACCTTCCGGCTCAAAACTCAGTTTCTCCCGTACAATAAAATCCGATGCTTTGAGCTTAAATTTCGCGTAACCTTGCGGGCCCTTCCCTTGCAGAGAAGAGTTATCCCCATGGGCATAAAGCAAATCCTCAACCTTAATTATAGGATAAAGTTCAGATAAGTCTAACTCTGTTTCACTCAATAGCTTTTTCTCAGTTAATATTATTTTTTGACCTACAACTTACAACTTACTACTTCAATTATTGTTCCAGTAAAACAACTGCATGTGCCGCAATACCTTCTTTACGTCCTGTAAAGCCCATTTTCTCTGTTGTAGTCGCTTTCACATTGATCTGTGAACGCTGTATTTTCAGATCTTCGGCAAGATTACTGCACATTGTTTCAATATGTGCGGCCATTTTAGGGGACTGGGCAATAATGGTCATATCAGCATTAGCCACTTTATAGTTTGCATGAGTGACTTCCTGCATAACTTTTCGCAGTAAGATCCGGCTGTCAATGTTTTCAAACTCTGCTGATGTATCTGGAAAATGCTTACCGATATCACCCAATGCCAGAGCACCCAGCAAAGCATCACATAAAGCATGAACTAATACATCACCATCTGAATGTGCCAGTAAAGTATGAGAATGCGATATTTTTACCCCACCGATGATAATGAATGAAGAGTCTTCAACCGGTAAAGAGTCATCAACCAGTGAAGAGTCCTCAACCAGTGAAGAGCCTTCAGCCAGTGAAGAGCCCTCAGCCAGTAAAGAGCCTTCAGCCCGTAAAAAGTCTGAAAAACGATGGGCATCATAACCATGACCTATTCTTATCATATAATCATCCTAAAACTGATTGAGAAAAAACAGTTCTGCCAGCTGTAAATCACCCGGATGAGTGATCTTGATATTACCGGGATGCCCTTCAACCATCTGTGGTTTTAAACCCTGCAATTCGATAGCTGAAGCTTCATCCGTCACCAGCGCATTACAATTAATAGCATCTTGCAGAGAATCTTTAAGCAGCTTCAGGGGAAACATTTGCGGAGTCAAAGCACGCCAGAGTTTACTTCGATCCACTGTTGATATAACTTTCTGATCATTATCACAGCGTTTCACCGTATCGGCCATAGGTAAACCCAGGAGACCACCAACAGTAGTTTCAGTCAATTGTTCAATGAGACGATCAATATCTTTAGCCTTCAGGCAGGGACGAGCAGCATCATGTACCAGAACCCAGTCATCGTCAGAGGCATGATGTGAAAGTGCCTGTAAGGCATTAAGAACTGAGTGACAACGCTCATCACCGCCGGGCGCAACAATCACAGACTGAATATTCTCTTCCTTAGAATTTTCCAGGATGTCCTGCCAATAAGGATCACCCTGAGTCACCGCGACCACAATACCGCTGATATCCGGATGTTGAAGAAAAATAGAAAGTGTTTGTTCCAGAACAGTTTTTCCTGCCAGTTGCAGATATTGCTTAGGGAGCTTAGCAGCCATGCGTTTGCCGACACCAGCTGCTGGTATAACAGCCCAATATTTTCTTTCACAAAAAGAGTGAGGATGCTCTTCAGGAGTCGAGCTGGAGAGAGTTATTGTCATTTTTTTTCAATCACGTGAAAAAAAGTTTCATCTTTTTTAATCATACCCAATTCTGTACGGACTCGCTCTTCAATCGCTTCAAGGCCATTTTTTAGATCCAGTACTTCTGCTTTGAGTGCATCATTACGCTCATTCAGATGCTGATTTTCCTTAACTTGCAGCTCAAGTGCAGCTTCCAGTTGCCTGACTTCTGCAATGCTGCCTTTGCCCACCCACAAATCGTATTGCAGTGCAATTAACAGAACCAGTAAAATTGTAATAATATAATTCATTGCTTAGAGCCTTCAGCAAATAAAAAAACTGGCCTCTGAAAACAGAATGGGGTCCCCGTTTTGACTATAAGCAGTCAAAAGAACCCCATTCCTATTGGTGATAGATTATAAAACCTTATGCGTAACTACTCAGCGTATTCATCTTTTACCACATAACTGCGTTGTTTTTACCCTCAAAATGGTCACGTATTTGTATACGCTCACATTTCTCGGGTAAAAATGCCTTGTTCTGAGGCAAAATATAAACACGCTGAGCAGTTACGCATAAGATTTTATAAGCCAT
>DAOVUK010000089.1 GCA_030632625.1 Gammaproteobacteria bacterium | reverse complement strand
TGTTCAGTCAGTATTGACCGGGTTTAATCTCTCAAATGATAAACCAGTCCTGGCGCTTTGCCCGGGTGCAGAATATGGTCCTGCCAAACAATGGCCAGCCCGGCATTATGCCGCTCTGGCAAAGGAAAAAATGGCACAGGGCTGGCAAGTGTGGATCTTTGGTTCACAAAAAGATCATGCCATAGCCGAGCAGATTAATGGTCTTCTTGAGCAGCAGGGCATTAATTTATGCGGCAGGACCCAACTGGCACAAGCCATTGATTTAATGTCGCTCAGCAAAGCAGTGGTCAGCAACGATTCCGGACTGATGCATATGGGCGCTGCCTTAGGTGTGCCGGTTGTGGGTGTTTATGGCTCCAGCGATCCCGGCTTTACCCCGCCACTGGGAAATAATACCGCTACGCAAAGTCTTAATCTGGCGTGTAGTCCCTGCTTTAAACGTATCTGTCCTTTAGGTCATACGAATTGTCTGGAAAATCTGGAACCTGAAATGGTTCTGGAGACTTTAGAGAATTTAACTTTTAATTCAGATCCATCAGCTGCAATCAAAGAGCCATCAGCTTTAAATAAAGAGCCTTCAGCTGTAAACAAAGAGCCTTCAGCTGTAAACAAAGAGCCTTCAGCTGCAAACAAAGAGCCATCAGCTTGAAGAAGGTCCTGATTATTAAAACCTCTTCTCTGGGTGATGTGATACATACTTTACCAGCACTGACGGATGCCAAAACAGCCCTGGGCGATGTCCAGTTTGACTGGGTCGTTGAGGAGAGTTTTTCTGAAATTCCTGCCTGGCATCCTGACGTTAGAAATGTCATTCCTGTGGCAATCAGGCGCTGGCGCAAACAGATCTTAAAAACTATACTCTCTGGTGAATGGAAACGTTTTAGACAACTATTACAGCAAGAACAATACGATTATGTTATAGATGCTCAGGGTTTGTTAAAAAGTGCCTTGATCACCCGTATGGCAAGAGGTCAACGCTATGGGCTGGATAAACACTCAGCCAGAGAGCCGATAGCTTCATATTTTTACCAATATCCTCAGGCGGTGACAAAACAGCAGCATGCTGTTGAGCGTGTTCGAAATTTGTTTGCCAGGAGCCTGGGTTATCAGCTGAATGATTTGCCGCTTAGCTATGGTATAAAAGAAGGTATAAGTGAAGGTATAAGTGAGAGTGTTGCCGATTCGGACTCTAAGGTTAATGAGGACTCTTCCAGGCGAATTATGTTTTTACATGGCACAACATGGGAGACAAAACACTGGCCTGAACAATACTGGTTTGAATTAGCCGAACGAATGACCGGGCAGGATTATACTATAGTGCTTCCCTGGGGCAATGAAGCTGAACATCAGAGAGCATTGCGCATAAAACAAAGCTGTGCAAGACAGAAGCAGGTTCTGGTTCTGGATAAAATGAATCTTAATGAACTGGTCAGACAAATCATTGATGTTGATGCTGTTGTTGCAGTGGATACAGGACTTGCACATCTGTCGGCAGCTTTAGATAAACCAACTGTGGCAATTTATGGGCCGACAAGTCCCGGATTGACAGGTACTTATGGCAGGAACCAGATGCATCTGCAGGCTGATATTGCTTGCTCACCCTGTTTTAAGAAAAAGTGTGATAAAAAGAAGGGTGATATTGCACCGGAATGTTATAGCACGATTACTCCGCAACAGGTAGCCGATTCTGTGCATGAATTGCTTCTTCAGCTGCTCCCTTAAGAGTAAACTCCTGTTAGTAAAAAATTAAAGTAGATATTAAATGAAATTAGCTTTTGCACTCTTTAAATATTTTCCTTATGGCGGATTAGAACGTGATTTTTTGCGCATAGCAAAGGAATGTCAGTCTCGCGGACATGAGATATCTGTTTATAGTTTTATCTGGGAAGGTGAAGTGCCGGATGGTTTTAATTTAACACTGATATCGGTTAAAGGAATCACTAACCATCAGCGTATTAGTGATTTTTCACAAAAATTATCAAAGCTGTTGTTACAAAAAGAGCCACAGGAGAAGTTTGATCTGGTTGTCGGTTTTAACAAAATGAAAGATCTGGATCTCTATTACGCAGCTGATCCCTGTTATGAAGCGAAGGTCAGAGAACAACATGGTAAATTATATCGCCTGGGCAATCGATATAAAGTGTTTCAATCTATGGAAGAATCTGTATTTTCTGTGGATACAAATGTAGAACTGCTGTTTATTTCCAATATTCAAATGGAGAACTTCAAAAAAATCTATCATACGCCGGCAGAGCGTTTCCACTCATTACCGCCGGGCGTGGATCGGTCTCGTATCAGACCAGATAATGCGAATGAAATCCGAATCAGAGTACGCAACAGTCTGTCGTTAAACGATGATGATAAATTATTGCTGATGATTGGCACAGGCTACAAGCGCAAAGGCGTTGATCGGGCAATGGCAGCACTGGCCAGTTTACCGGAACCATTAAGAAGCAAAACATTTCTACTGGTTGCCGGTGAAGATAAATTAAAAAAATATAAGGCACTTGCCAGGAAACTGGGTATTGAACAACAGGTCCATTTACCAGGCGCAAGAGATGATGTCCCGGAACTTCTATTAGCAAGCGATCTGTTTATGCATCCAGCTCGCCATGAAAATACCGGGACGGTATTATTGGAAGCAATCGCTGCTGGTATTCCGCAATTGATCAGTGGTGTCTGCGGTTATGCCTTTCATATTGAAAATGCAAAAGCAGGCAGAGTGCTTTCAGAACCTTTTCAACAGTCAGAATTTAATCAGCAATTACTGGAAATGCTGACCTCAGAAGAATGGCAGCAATGGCAGGATAATGCGCTGCATTATATGCGTAGCAGTGATATTTTCAGTATGCCGGATAAAGTATCAGATATCATAGAAGAAACGGGGAAAAAACGCCGTATTGCCAATGTCTATGAAAACCATAAGCTCAACTCATAAGCACATCCTGAATTAATATAACAATGTCAGTTGATAATATCACATTACAGAAGTTACAAAAAATAACGTATCAAGTGACTGCACCCTTGCAGTTGAACTTTGAAGAGCAAATCATTCAATGTAATGAATTGATCCGTGTTGTGCCAGGAAAAAGAATTGTGTTTCTTGGTGCCTTCTCTAGTAAAAAAGAGTTTAATAAAAAAGTCATCATTAAAACCTTTGTACATTCATCCAGAGCAAGAAAACACTGGTTAAGAGAACAAGCAGGTTCAGAATTACTCAGTGATAATCAAATACTAACACCCGAATTAATGTCTCAGGGGCTTTCAGATGAAGGTGTTTATTTTTTAATTTTTCGCTATATCGAAGGACAAAATCTGGCTGAATTCTGGGCAGAAAATAATCAGTTTGAAAGAGACCGGAAGCTTAAAGATTTAATGCCTGTTTTAGCACAGCATCACCGTGCAGGTTTAGCACATCAGGATTTACATTATGGCAATTTTTTTCTGGCAAAAGAGGATGCTGTTTATACCTTAGATGGTGAAGAGGTTAAAGCCAGTTCGGCACCATTAAAGAAAAAAACACGGCTGAAAAATCTGGCTTTATTTCTGGCACAGACATTTGATTTAACTCAAACAAGCAGCCTTTCTTTGTTGAATGACTATATTTCTCTGGCCTCTTTGAGTTTAAAAAAACAGGAGCCCGCTCAATTCCTGCAATGGATTAAAGATTATCGTCAGGCACGTATTAATCAATATTTGAAAAAAATTCTCAGAGAATGTACTGAGGTCGTTTACCAACAAAAGTATGAAAAAAAGAAAAGCTCTTATAGTCTGTGCAGAAGGGAATATCATAATCAGGCAATTCAGCAGTTACTGGATGATCCGGAACACTTTTTTCAAAATGAGGATTCCTTTTTTTTGAAGCAGGGCAATACCTGTACGGTTAAATCTGTACTGCTTGATAATGAACGATATGTGATTAAGCGTTATAACCCTAAAGGGATTGCCTATGAATTAAAGCATAAGGGGCAAATCTCCAGAGCCAGAAAATCATGGATTAATGCGCATTTTCTTCGTTTTATGGGCATACTGACACCAGAACCTGTTGCTCTGATAGAGCAAAGTCCTGCATTAGGGAAACGCTGCAGCTATTTCATTTGCCAGTATCAGCAAGGGCAGAGCAGTTGGGACTTCTTTTGTGACGAGAGGTTTTGTGATGAAGGCAATCTTGACAAGCAGGAGCTGGACAAGGATAAGCAATTAGCTGCAGATGAATTAATTGCCACATTACGCCGACTTTGCGAGTACCATATTACTCATGGTGATCTTAAGGGCAGTAATTTTCTAATCCACAAAAATAAGGTCTGGATACTGGATCTGGATGCCATGACTCAGCATAAAATGAATTGGCGATTTAATAAAATCTGGCAGCGGGACAAGCAGCGTTTTTTAAAAAACTGGGATAAAAAAGCCTGTTATAAATTCTGGAAGCCTTATTTTAATAAAAAGTTCCAATAAACAGATATAATAAAACAATGCAGTTAGAATTAAGCAAAGCATTTGCACAGCAGTGGAAAAATAAAGATCCTTTTATTGAAGCAGAAAAACTTCAGGGCGAAGTGTTCCGTGAATTGGAAGCACGCAGAACTTTGCGATTCAGCCTGTTGGGCAAAAGTTACTTTATAAAGATACATCGCGGTGTCGGCTGGTTTGAAATTATTGAAAACCTGATACGTCTGCGTTTACCTGTTCTGGGTGCGGCCAATGAATATTTAGCCATAAAAAAACTGGAACAACTCAATATTGATACCATGAAAATTGCCGCTTATGGCGTTAAAGGCAGCAATCCGGCCAGACAGCAGTCATTTATCATTACTGAAGATCTCATTAATACCATCAGTCTGGAAGATTATTGCCTGCCATGGAAACAACAGCCGCCTGAATTTCAATTAAAACTGGCATTGATAAAAAAACTGGCTCATGTGAGTCACGTTCTACACAATAATGGTATTAATCATCGGGATTATTATATTTGCCACTTCCTTATGGAAAAGAGTCTTATGGATAGGAGTTTTATGGAAAAGAGTCTTATGGATATTAGCAATAATGCACTTGATTATGATAACTTAAAAATATCATTAATTGATTTACATAGAGCACAACTACGACAACAAACTCCAGAACGCTGGATAGTGAAAGACATTGCCAGCCTGTATTTTTCTGCCATGGATATTGGTTTGACCCGACGTGATTTTTATCGTTTTATGAAATTATATAATAAGAGTAATCTGCGTGATTGTTTAACTAAAAATAGTGATTTCTGGCAAAAAGTGGAGAGACAAGGGCAAAAGTTATGGCACAGAAAGCAGCGTAAAGGAGATGCGATATAGTCGCTGTAAACTTTGATGATAGCAAATTTTCTGACAAAATTTCTTCTGCCAAAAAAGCTCAATTGGCATATTATACCAGAATATCAGAACACCACTCTGGGTAAACTGTTTAAGCATTTTGATGATGCTTATGATTATGAGGGGGAGTTTATTACCAAAAGCCCTCTGAGCCAGGTCTATAAAGTACCAATTGACGGTAAAAATTATTATCTGAAAAAATACAATATTTCCAGAAAAAAAATACAGCGTTATTTAGGTCAGAGTAAAATACAGACAGAGTGGCAGAATCTGCTCTGGTTTGATAAGTTGAATATTCCGGTTGCTAAAGTGGTTGCCTATGGCCAGGAAACCAGGGGCTGGATCACTCAAAGAGGCATACTGATCACTGAGGAATTAGTGAATACCAGTGACCTTGCCAATATTGCTGACAATTATCATGATCTTTTACAACAGCCTGAATGGATTGCTCAGGTCAGTCATCAGGTGGCTCGTGCCGCTCGAATCATGCATCAGCACAATTTTGCCCATAATGATTTTAAATGGCGCAATATTATGGTCGATATTAAAGCTGATTTTCCTCAAATCTATCTGATTGACTGCCCCTCAGGACTGAAATGGTACAGACCTTTTTTAGAATATCGGATTATCAAAGACCTGGCCTGTCTGGATAAACGGGCAAAATATGAACTATCGAAAAGCCAGAGACTGGCTTTTTATAAAGATTATGCACAGTGCCGGAAATTAACAGCAAAAGATAAAAAACGTATCCGTAAAATTATTCAGTTTTTCCATAATAGGGAGTAAGGGCCCTGGAGATAAATATTTATTTATCTCCAGGGCCCTAAGACTAGGACTGTTGCTGGAAAATTGCTAAAATGCTATTTTAACTCCCCCTTATAAAAGGAACTCTTTGTGCCGCTGATCACTCTTGGATTATCAGGTTCTCTAAACCATGATCCCTCTGCTGCGCTGTTTATTGACGGCAAACTGGTCGCGGCTGCAGAGGAAGAACGCTTTCTTAGAGATAAACATGCAAAAGGTAAAATGCCGCTTGAAGCCACGCGGTTTTGTCTGAAATATGCAGGTATCAAGCCTGAGCAGATCGATATTGTTGCTGTTCCCTATGCTGAAATAGACCTGTCAACCCCGGCTCGCTGGCATTATGCTAAACGCTATTGGTATGCCCCCGATCGTGCCCTGGATGCTTTGTTTAATGGCAATCGCCGTTATCGCCGTTATGTCGGCTATATTAAAGAAATGTGCAAAACAGTGGGCATTGACTGGGATAAAATTCAGTTTGAATCTGTGGAACACCATCTGGCTCATGCCAGCAGCGCCTATCATCTATCCGGTTTTAAAGAAAAAACCGCCATTATGGGCATTGACGGCAAAGGTGAATATGCCACCACATTTTTTGGTTATGGTGAAAATGGCAAAATTCATAAAATTAAAGAATTTTACGATCCTGATTCATTAGGCGGGGTTTATGGTGCTATTACCGAATTTCTCGGCTTTGAAATGCTCGATGGTGAGTTCAAAGTAATGGGCATGGCACCCTATGGCGATCCTGATAAATATGATTTCTCCCGTCTGATCACACTTAAAGAAAAATCCGATGGTTTAGATTTTAGAGTCAACACTCAGCTGATCAATGTGATTGGTACCCGGCGCTATAAAGAAAATGGCATAGGCTATTACTTTTCACCTAAATTAATTGACTGGCTGGGTCCCAGGCGTCAGGGCGATGAAATTGATGATCCCTATATTGATTATGCGGCATCAATGCAAAAATTGTTTGAAGACGTTGCATTAAAATTAATGGACTATTACCTCGGCGATATCATTAAGGAAACGGGTAAAATCGCCTTTGCAGGCGGTGCCGCACTTAATGTTAAATTGAATCAGAAAATCATTGCCCGTGATGAAGTGAAAGAATTGTTTGTTCAGCCGGCAGCTTCCGATGCGGGCACGGCCATTGGTGCGGCCTCTTTTGCCATTGCGGAACGCGGCATTGAGCTGGAAAAAATGGAACATGTTTTTCTGGGACCGGAATTTACTAATGAAGAATGTATTGCTGCTTGTGAAAGTTATCAGACCAATGACGGACAAGCGGTTAAATTTGAACAGATAGCTGACGTGCCCAAACAAATTGCTCAAATTTTAGCCGATGGCAATCCGGTTTCCTGGTTTCAGGGACGCATGGAATTTGGCCCCAGAGCATTAGGCGGGCGCAGTATTCTGGGCTGTCCGAGTATTGCAGGCGTGGCGGATAGAATTAATGAACAAATAAAGTTCCGTGAACGCTGGCGTCCTTTTTGCCCCAGTATGCTGGATACTGTTGCACCACAAATGCTGAAAACAGATCATCCTGCTCCTTTTATGACCTTTACCTTTGAAGTTAACGACGGCTGGGCTGAACGTGTACCGGAAGTAGTGCATGAAGATGGCACCGCAAGGGCACATGCTGTGAAAGAAAATATTAACCCCCGTTACTATGCGCTAATAAAAGAAGTTGAAAAACTAACGGGCAATGGGGTGGTATTAAATACCTCACTTAATCGCCGTGGCGAACCGGTTGTTTGTACACCTGAAGATGCACTGAATATGTTCTATGGTTCTGATCTGCAGTATTTGATTATGCAGGATGTGCTTGTTACAAAATAAGTGTGACAAAATTTTGGGAGGTGTCTATGTCTGCAATTGATAAAAAAAATTATAGTATTAGTCCTGAAGAATATCTGGCTGGTGAAGTTGATAGTGAAGCAAAACATGAATACATAGATGGTACTGTTTATGCGATGGCAGGGGCGAGCAAAAAACATAATATTATATCAGGAAATGTTTTTCGTGAGCTGGGCAATCAACTAAAGGATAAAAAATCAAATTGTATTACCTTTATGTCAGATATGAAGGTAAAAATAAGTCATATTAATCAGAGTTTTTTTTACCCTGATGTTATGGTGGTCTGCGACAAAAATAATGATGACTATTATCAGGATTCGCCAGTTATTATTGTTGAAGTCTTATCAAAAGCGACTCGTAAAAATGACAGTTCGACAAAAATGCTGAGTTATTTTAATTGTCCAACTCTTGAAGAATATGTACTGATAGAACAGAATTTCTGTCTGGTTCAGGTTTTTAGTAGAAAACAGCAATGGCAATCCAGGCATTACTTTCCAGGTGATGTAATTACCTTTAAATCTATCAATGTGACATTATCGGTAGAGGATATCTACTATCAGATTGATAATGAAGATATGGTTCAATACTTACAACAAAAAGAGCTGGAAAACGAACAAAAAAATACATAGTGAGTTAAGCAAGTTCCCATGAGCCTGATAGCAAAAAAAAAATACATATTACAGCTTTGCCATGATTACACCTTTCCTTTTCTGGATGTTGCCAGACAATATGCCAGTTTGTTTAAAGGAACACAGTACAAGGTTATAACTGTCTATCTGATAGGTGAAAAAAATGATGATGTGGTTAAGCAAACCGATTCTGATAAAGTTATTTTTCTTGAATACCCGCCAAAAAGCTTAAAAGGCCTGAAACGCAAACCGATCAAACAGGTGAAGAAACTTTGTGCTCAATATGATTTTGAGTTTGCCATTGGCCATCGCTATCAAGCTACTTATATACTACGAAATATAAAAAACTTGCCAGTTATTGGTGTAAACCACTCTTTTGGCAAGTTCAAACGTTTTACCCGCCGCCTATTTGTCAATAC